>DATEOM010000184.1:0-2314 GCA_035274105.1 Microbacterium sp. | reverse complement strand
GACGAGCGCCGCCGCGCGGCCGGCGGCCGCCGCATCGGCTCGCACGTGCTGCTGGTCGTCATGGCGATCTACTTCATCATCCCGATCTGGTGGCTGTTCGTCGCCTCGACCAAGAGCACCGGCAGCCTCTTCTCGAGTCCGGCGTTCTGGTTCGACGACCCGGCCGCGTTCTTCACGAACGTCGCCGGCCTCTTCGAGCACCAGGGCGGGATGTACTGGCGCTGGCTGGGCAACTCGTTCCTCTACGCCTTCAGCGCCGGCATCGGCGCGACCGTCGTGGCGGTGCTCGCCGGCTACGGCTTCGCCAAGTTCCGCTTCCGCGGGCGCGGCGCGATGTTCGGCATGATCCTCGGATCCGTCATGGTGCCGCTCACCGCGCTCGTCATCCCGACGTTCATGCTGCTGAGCCAGTACGGCCTCATCAACACCCCGTGGGCCGTCATCCTGCCCTCACTGCTCAACCCGTTCGGCGTCTACCTCATGCGCGTCTACACGCAGGACGCCGTGCCCGACGAGCTGCTCGAGGCCGCCCGCATCGACGGCGCGGGGGAGTGGCGCACCTTCTCGACGATCGTCGTGCCGCTGCTGCGCCCGGCCATCGTCACGGTGCTGCTGCTGTCGATCGTCGGCACCTGGAACAACTTCTTCCTGCCGCTGGCCGTGCTGACGACGCCCGACCTGCTGCCCGTGACCGTGGGCCTCAACCGCTGGCTGGCGCTCTCCAATGCCGGCGCGGGCGGTGAGCAGGTCTGGAACCTCATCACGACCGGCGCCTTCATCTCCGTCGTGCCACTGCTGCTGTCGTTCCTGTTCCTGCAGCGGTACTGGCAGGGCGGGCTCACGGTCGGCAGCGTCCGGTAGCCGGCATCCGTCCCAACCCTCCCACGACTTCGCACGACCACGATCAGAAAGCACACCCATGCCTTCCGCACGTCTCACCGTCGACCCGCACTTCTCGATCGGCACGATCCAGCGCCGCCTGTTCGGCGGCTTCGTCGAGCACCTCGGGCGCCACGTCTACGACGGCATCCACGAGCCCGGCCACCCCAGCGCCGACGCCTGCGGCTTCCGCGCCGACGTCATCGACCTCGTCAAAGAGCTCGGCGTCTCGACCATCCGCTACCCCGGCGGCAACTTCGTCTCGGGCTTCCGCTGGGAGGACTCGGTCGGCCCCCGCGACGAGCGCCCGCGCCGCCTGGACCTCGCGTGGCACTCCACCGAGACCAACGAGGTCGGCCTGCACGAGTTCTCGACCTGGCTCGAGAAGGTCGGCAGCGACCTCATGATGGCCGTCAACCTCGGCACGCGCGGCACCCTCGAGGCGCTCGACCTGCTCGAGTACTCCAACATCGCCGGCGGCACCGCGCTCAGCGACCAGCGCCGGGCGAACGGCCGCGAGAAGCCGTTCGCGGTCGAGATGTGGTGCCTCGGCAACGAGATGGACGGCCCGTGGCAGCTCGGGCACCGCTCCGCCGACGACTACGGCAAGATCGCGTCGCAGACCGCGAAGGCGATGCGCCAGGTCGACCCGTCGCTCAAGCTCGTCGTCTGCGGGTCGTCGTCGGCGCACATGCCGACGTTCGGCGAGTGGGAGCGCGTGGTGCTCGGGCACACGTACGACGACGTCGACTACATCTCGTGCCACGCGTACTACGAGGAGCGCGACGGCGACCTCGCGAGCTTCCTCGCGTCGGCGGTCGACATGGACGGCTTCATCGAGACGGTCGTCGCGACGGCCGACCACGTCGGCGCGGTGCGCGGCTCGAAGAAGAAGATCGACATCTCGTTCGACGAGTGGAACGTCTGGTACATCGACCGCTTCCACGGCGTCGACAAGATCGAGGGAATCGACAACTGGCCGGTCGCACCCCGCCTGCTCGAAGACGTCTACTCGGTCGCCGACGCGGTCGTCTTCGGCAACCTCATGATCTCGCTGCTCAAGCACGCCGACCGCGTGACGAGCGCCTCGCTCGCGCAGCTGGTCAACGTCATCGCACCCATCATGACCGAGCCCGGCGGGCCGGCCTGGCGGCAGACGACCTTCTTCCCGTTCTCGATCACCTCGCGCCTGGCGCAGGGCGAGGCGCTGCAGCTCAAGCTCGAGTCTCCCACCTACGAGACGAAGGCCTACGGCGAGGTGCCCCTCGTTGACGCCGTCGCGACGTTCGACCGCGAGGCGGGGCGCAGCGCCGTGTTCCTCGTGAACCGCAGCATCGACGAGGCGATCACGGTGACCGTCGACGTGTCGGCGCTCGGCGAGGTGGATGTGCTCGAGACCCACACGATCTCGGACGACGACGTGTACGCCAAGAAC
>DATEOM010000183.1:0-2856 GCA_035274105.1 Microbacterium sp. | reverse complement strand
TCGAGGTGGATGCGGCGGGCCTGCGCCTGGCCGGCGTGCCGCCCCTGACCTGGGAGCAGACGCTCGGCGTCGTCGTCTCCGACAACCGCGCGACGATCGACCAGGGCAAAGGTCTCGGGCGCCGGCTGCGCAAGCTCACCTACGACACCGGCGGCTCACTGAACTCCGTCGTCATCGGTCTGCACGACATGCGGTCCGTGCGGGCGGCGGCGAGCGGTCCCCGGGTCGCGTCGCTCGACCTCGGCATGCACGACCACGGCGCGGTCGTGCTCGATCTCGATGTCGCCCTGAACCGCGAGCAGTGCGATCAGGTCCGTGAGGCGCTGCGCGCCGCGACGAGCCTCAACGGCGTCCCGTTCCGGTTCACGTCCGACAACGGGGACGTCGCCAAGGCCACGCTGGAGATGGGCGGCGGAAAGCGCCTGACCGTCTCCTGACGCGCCCGAAGCGGCTCCGATGGGGAATTGTCCCCATGGCGGCGGCCGCTGGGCATGTCAGGATGAGACCGAACGTTTCATCCGGGCGGACACCGCCCCCCACCCACGGAGGATTCCATGGCGGACATCAAGGTCACTTCTGAGTCGCTCTCGGGCGTCGCGAACCAGCTGGCGTCGGGCGCCACCTCGATCGAGTCGCAGCTGAGCAACCTCAAGTCCCTTGTGCAGGGCCTCATCGCCGGCGACTGGGGCGGGGCCGCCTCGCAGTCGTTCAACGAGCTGTACGAGCAGTGGGATGCTGCGGGCCTGCAGCTGAAGGAGTCCCTCAACGGCATCAGTGACCAGCTGTCGAAGGCTGCGCTGGCCTACGAGGAGTCCGAGAACAACATCTCGAACAGCTTCCGCGCCTGACCTGTCCGTGACGGACCGGGCCGTCGGCCCGGTCCTCCCGCCCCTGCGGGGGCGGTGATCGACGTGAAGGGAGCGCTGTCGTGGCGCACTTCTCCGTATCGACCCCTGCGCTCGGGTACTCGGCGGCGTCGATGGCTGCGGCTCTCGCAGACTTCGACGCGCGGGTCGCCCAGGTCTCGGCATCCGTCAACTCGGTCGTCGGCGCCTCGTGGACCGGTGACGCCTCCGACGAGTTCGCGACCTCGTGGGCCGAGTGGCTGGCCGGCGCCGCGACCACGCGTGCGGCGCTCGCCGACATCGTGGCGCGCCTGCAGGGCGCCGAGGCGGGATACGCGACGACGGAGGCCGGTCTGACCGCCGCGTCGCGTACGTCGCGCGTGAGCGCACGTCAGCCGGGGGAGCACGCATGAGCCAGCACACCTTCGACATCGCGCAGCTGCGCGAGCTCGAGACCACCCTGTCGAACCTCGTGCAGTACTGCACCGACCTCGAGACCCACGCGGCGGGCGCCACGGCCGCCGCCACCGGGCAGTGGTCGGGCGTCGCGAGCGTGGAGTTCCTGACGCGCGTGCAGACCTGGCAGGTCGGAGCCGTCTCGCTGCGCGCCTTCGCCGAGGATCTCAAGACGTGGGCGGGCGACGCCGCGACGGCGTACGAGACCGCCCAGACCGACACCCAGACGATGTGGGCCAGCCTGTGAGCCAGAGAAGAATCGACCCGACGCAGTACATCGCCGCGGCCGACGAGTTCCGCGCGATCAGCGAGTCCGCCGCGAACCGCCTGTCGGACGCCCGCAGCTCGCTGAGCCAGTACGCCCGCATGGCGGGAGACGACCCCGGCGGGGAGCAGCTCGCCCAGGGCTACGACGACATGGCGCGCGACGCCCTGCAGGCGCTCTCCGACATCGCGGTGCTCGCGAACACCATGGATCGCGCCATCATGCAGAGCGGCTGGAACCACGCCGCCGCAGAAGAGGCGGCGGGCGGCAAGCCCGCCGGCGGCTCCTTCACCGTGCGACCGGCGCGCACCCCCGTGACCGTCGGGGCGCCGCCCTCTGCCTTCGGCGGCAGCGACGACACCCCCGACGCGTGGGATGTCGTCAAGGACTTCGTCGGCATGATGTGGCCCAACGCCGACGTCGCGAAGCTGCGCAGCGCCGGCACCACGTGGGACGGCGTCGAGAAGGACGTCCGCGCCCTCGCGACCGAGATCCGCCAGGCCGACAACGCGCTCATGGGCCTCAACAGCGCCGAGCTGGCGAAGCTCCGCTCCGAGGTCGGCGATTTCGCCACCGACGTGTCGGGCGCCGCCGGTGACATCTCGGAGGTCGGCGACCTCTGCCGCGAGTACGCGACCGACGTCGAAGAGGCGCATCGCGAGGTCATCCAGATGCTCGTGCAGCTCGCGATCGAGATCGCGGCGACCGTCGCGATCGGCGCGGCGCTCAGCGTCTTCACCTTCGGCGCGAGCGCTGTCGTGGCAGGCGGCGGCCTCACGGCCCGGATCATCCTGGTCGCGCAGCGCATCGTCACGTTCCTCACGAAGGTCTCGGGCACGGCGGCGCGCATCGTGGCGCGGCTGGCCGCGATCTCGGCCCGCGTCGTCCCGCTCGCGAACCGCTTCCAGCGGACCGCACGCATCGTCGTGAGCGTCACGTCGGGCACCCTCGCCGCCGGCTCGTCCGAGCTGCTGGTGAAGGGCAGGGACGGCAACCTCCTCGTCGCGATGGGCAGCGGCCTCGTCGGCGGCGCCGTCACCGACACGGTGGCACTGGCGTTCGGCAAGTACGGCCAGCGCGTGGCCGTGCAGGCACTGGCCAATGGCGCCGGCGGTGCGTCCAGCGGCGCGTCGAACGGCCTTCTCAACGGCGACGGCGTCGACATCCGCCAGGTCATCATCGGCGGCGCGGGCGGCAGCGTGATGGGCGCGGGCATGTCCATCCGTGGGCGCCGGGGCGGCACATCGAACGCGGCGGACCCCGGCAGCGGCAATGTGCACACTCCCGACG
>DATEOM010000182.1:0-3340 GCA_035274105.1 Microbacterium sp. | reverse complement strand
GGGAACACCGCGACGGTGCGCGCCCCCAATTCGTAGGCGGCTCGGAACGCTCGGATGGCGATCTCGCCTCGGTTCGCGACCAGGATCTTGTGGAACATGAGACCTCCGTGTGCGGCGGCGCAGGCGGAGCCCGAAAAACGGGCTGAGTGTGCTCTCAGCCTAGGGGACGGTAACGTGGTGCCTTGTGCACGTCCTATCCGTCAGCTCGCTCAAGGGTGGCGTCGGCAAGACGACCGTGACTCTCGGACTCGCGTCGGCGGCTTTCGCCCGCGGTGTCCGCACGCTCGTCGTCGACCTCGACCCGCAGTCCGACGTCTCGACGGGCATGGACATCCAGGTGGCAGGCCGCCTGAATGTCGCCGATGTCCTCGCCAATCCCAAAGAGAAGACGGTCCGTCAGGCCATCACCTCCAGCGGCTGGGCGAAGGTGCACCCGGGCACGATCGACGTCATGATCGGCAGCCCGTCCGCCATCAACTTCGACGGTCCGCACCCGAGCGTCCGCGACGTCTGGAAGCTCGAAGAGGCGCTCGCCACGATCGAGGCCGACTACGACCTCGTGCTCATCGACTGCGCGCCGTCGCTCAACGCCCTCACGCGCACCGCGTGGGCGGCGTCGGACCGCGTCATCGTGGTGACCGAGCCCGGCCTCTTCTCCGTCGCCGCCGCCGACCGCGCCCTGCGCGCGATCGAAGAGATCCGCCGCGGCCTCTCCCCTCGCCTGCAGCCGCTGGGCATCGTGGTCAACCGCGTCCGCCCGCAGTCGATCGAGCACCAGTTCCGCATCAAGGAGCTCCGCGACATGTTCGGCCCGCTCGTGCTGTCGCCCCAGCTCCCGGAGCGCACGTCGCTGCAGCAGGCGCAGGGCGCCGCGAAGCCGCTGCACATCTGGCCCGGCGACTCCGCACAGGAGCTCGCCGCCGACTTCGACTCCCTCCTCGACCGCATCATGCGCACCGGCCGCATCCCGGTCCCCGAGGACTCCCGCGCTTGATAGGACGGATGCTGCGCCCGCAGCGTCCGTCGAGGGTGACCACATTGCTCACCCGACGAGCACATTGCGCTACTTGTGCACGCGCGGTTGAGCTCGACTTGCCATTCGCTGCGATTTCGCTGACCATATCGCCATGGCATCGATGACGCTGCACCCTGACAGCCTTGCCGTGCACGCCGGCCGCGACGATCTCGCGAGCCTGGGCGTGCACGCTCTCCCCCTCGACCTCTCGTCGACCAATCCGCTTCCGGGCATCGAGCTCGGCGGCCTGTCGTACGAGGTTCTCGCCACCGGCGGTCACCCGTTCGAGGGCGGATCGAACGTCTACGCGCGACTGTGGAACCCGACGGTCGCGCGATTCGAGGAGGCTCTCGCCCGCCTCGAGCACGCCGAGGAGGCGGTGGCCTTCTCGTCCGGCATGGCCGCGGTCACCGCCGTGCTGCTGGCACTCACGCACGAATGCGACAAGCGTCACGTCGTGGCCGTGCGTCCGCTCTACGGCGGCACCGACCACCTGCTCGCCTCGGGTCTGCTCGGCGTCGAGACGTCGTTCTGCTCCCCCGACGACGTCGCCGCGACGGTGCGCGACGATACCGCGCTGGTCGTGCTCGAGACGCCGGCCAACCCGACGCTCGAGCTCGTCGACATCCGCCGGGTGGCCGCGGCGGCGGGCGACGTCCCCGTGCTCGTCGACAACACGTTCGCGACGCCCGTGCTCCAGCACCCGCTCGACCTCGGCGCCTCGCTCTCGCTGCACAGCGCGACGAAGTACCTCGGCGGTCACGGCGACGTGGTGGGCGGCGTCGTCGCGTGCGACGCGCGTCTCGCAGCCGCGCTGCGGCGCACCCGGGCCATCACCGGGGCGATCATGCACCCTCTCGCCGCCTACCTGCTGCACCGGGGTCTTGCGACGCTTCCCGTGCGCGTGCGCACACAGCAGGAGGGCGCGCGTGTCGTCGCCGAGTGGCTGACCACCCGGCCCGAGGTCGCGCGCGTGCACTTCCCGGGATTCGCCGACAGCGACCCCCGAGGTCTCGTCGGCACCCAGCAGACCGGGCCCGGCGCGATGATCGCGATCGAGCTCGCCGATGGGTTCGACGCGGCCGCCGGGCTGACCGCCTCCGTGCGGCTCTTCACCCACGCCGTCTCGCTCGGCAGCGTCGACTCGCTCATCCAGCACCCGGCGGCGCTCACGCACCGTCCTGTCGCCGCCGACGCGAAACCGTCGGACGCGCTCGTGCGGCTGTCCATCGGCCTCGAGAACCCGGCCGATCTCATCGCCGATCTCGAACAGGCGCTCACCGCGACAGCGGACGCGAGGAAGCACGTGGAGTCCGCGCTGGGCTGACTCCCGCGGAGCGGGCGGCGTGCGGCTCTACGCGGAGCGGGCGGCGCGGCGGACCGCGAGCTCGTCCAACGAGTCGGGCTTCTCGACCTCGAACTCGAGGAGCTCCGACTCGACTTCTCGCAGCACCTTGCCGACCGCGATGCCGAAGACGCCCTGACCGCGGCTGACGAGGTCGATGACTTCGTCGTTCGACGTGCAGAGATAGACGGATGCCCCGTCGCTCATGAGCGTCGTGCCCGCGAGGTCGCGGATGCCGGCGGCGCGAAGCTGGTCGACCGCCGTGCGGATCTGCTGAAGGGAGATGCCCGTGTCGAGCAGGCGCTTGACGAGCTTCAGCACGAGGATGTCGCGGAAGCCGTACAGGCGCTGCGAGCCGGATCCGCTCGCGCCGCGGACCGTCGGCTCGACGAGCTCGGTGCGGGCCCAGTAGTCGAGCTGGCGATAGGTGATGCCGGCGGCCTTCGCCGCGGCGGCGCCGCGGTAGCCGACCTCGTCGTCCATCGCGGGAAGACCGTCGGTGAAGAGGAGTTCTGCACTGAACGGCTCGCCAGGAGCCACGTCTCCGGTCATGCTCGTCCCCCCTCCGGATCGAATAGTTCCACGCTAGATCAGCCTCCCCCTCGCGGCAACGACATCCGGCGTTCGGGGGTCGGCGTGTCGCGCGCTTCTCCCGACGAGAGCCCCGCGCCGCGGGTGCGGACTCAGGACAGCATGCGGTCGAGCGCCGTGCGCACGAAGATCGCGCGCACGTCGTCGAGACGCCGCGTGAGCTCGGGCGCAAGCTCTCCGGCGCGGCCGCGGGACGCGGCATCCGTCCGCCGCAGCAAGGGCGCGAGAGCCGACTCGACCAGCGCGACGTCGCGTTCGGCGCTCTGCCGCAGGGCGCGGACGTGGCGCGGCTCGATCCCGTGCCGGTCGAGCGCCACCAGCGCGCGCAGCAGCGTCACCGACTGTTCGGTGTACGACTCGGCGCCCGCGAGGATGCCGGTGCTGATGGC
>DATEOM010000181.1:0-4799 GCA_035274105.1 Microbacterium sp. | reverse complement strand
GTGCTGTGGGAGCAGCGGTACGCGCGGCGGGGACGCCTGCCGCTGTTCGCGCCGGCCCTGGTGAGATCGCGCGGGTTCGTGGTCGGGAACGTCGTCGCGCTGCTGTGGTTCGGCAGCGGCATGGCGGCGGGGTCGGCGGTGACCCTCTCCTTCCTGCAGTCGCCGGCGCTGTCGGCGCTGATGATCGCGCTCGTGTTCGCTCCGGGTGCGCTGGCGCGTCTCGGGGGCTCGCTCTTCAGTCTGCGGGTGGTCGGCCTTCTCGGGTCGTCGGCGACCGTGTGGCTGGGACTCGGACTGCAGACCCTGCTCTTCGCAGGACTCGCCGTGGCCGCGCCGCTCGTGCCCGGAAGCGTGCTCTTCGTCGTCGCCGCGCTCGCGCAGATCGGGCTGGGCATCGGCGGCGGACTCGTCGAGCCGGTGGTGCGCGCCACCACCCTCTCGTTCGCGCCGGCCGCCCTGCACGGCGTGGCCGCGTCGTTCCTCCAGCTCACGCAGCGGCTGGCCGCGACCTTCCTGGTCGCCTTGGCCACCGGCATCCTGCTCACATCGACCGGCGTGTCGACCGCCGCGACCCTGCAGGCCGCTCTCGCAGCGTGCGCGGTGGGCTCTGCCGTGGCGCTGGCTGCATCGGCGGACCCCGCGTTCCGGCGGGCGGGGACGCGGAACGAGGCGCACGATCCGCGCGGATCGCATGCTCTCGCCGAGAGCGCACGATCCCCGCGCGCGTAGCGTGTCACCTCGGCGAGAGCACACGATGTCGACGAGTGCACGCCGGGTCGGGTACCACGACACCGCCCTGGGGGCCGGCGCTCCCGGCCTCAGGCTCCCGGCCTCAGGAGGCGAGGCCGAACCCGGGTCCCGCGGGTCGGTCCCGCGTCGCGGGATGCGTGGAACGGAAGCGCCTCTGGTACTGCGAGGGCGAGATGCCCAGGCGCGTGATGAACGCGCGGCGCAGCGCCTCGGCGCTGCCGTAGCCCGCCTCCGCGGTGGTCTCGGTCACGCTCGCGCCCGCCTCGAGATGCACACGGGCGAGGTCGAACCGCACCGCCGTCACGTACTCCGCCGGCGACTGGTCGAGCTCCTCGCGGAATCGGCGGGTCAGGTGCCGAGGGCTCACGGCGACGAGGGCGGCGAGCTCCGGCACGGTCCACGCGCGGGCGGGATCCGCGTCGACGAGGTCGGTGGCACGGCGCACGATCGACGCCGGCTGCGCGCGGGCCCGCAGCGGCACGGAGTACTGCGACTGGCCACCCGAGCGCTGCAGGTAGACGAGCAGAAGCTGGGCGACCTGCCGTGCGACGTCGGCACCGTGGTCTTCTTCGACGAGCGCGAGTGCCAGGTCGATGCCCGCCGCGACACCGGCTGACGTCGAGACGTCGCCGTCTCGCACGAAGATCGCATCGGGCTCGACGCGCACGCGGGGGTAACGCCGTTCCAGCTCCGGCGCGAACTTCCAGTGCGTCGTGGCGCGCCTGCCGTCGAGCGCGCCGATCTCGGCGAGCACGAAGGCGCCGCTGCAGATGGAGACGACACGGCGTGCTCGCGAGGCGAGGGTGGCCGCAGCATCCGTCAATCGCCCCCGTGCGAAGTCGCGAGGCGGCAACTCGCTGCCCGGCACGATCACCGTGTCGAAATCTCCCGCGTCTCCCGCCGCGCCGTGCACCGACACCCTGCCGCCGAGCGAGGTCATGACGTCGCGCCCGTCGGGCGACAGCAGCACGACCTCGTAGCCCTGCACGGCCTGGTTGGCTTCGACGAACACCTCGGCGGGGCCGACGTAGTCGAGGCTCTTGACCCCGTCGAAGAGCAGGAACGCGATTCGCCGTCGGGCGGGGTTCGAGTGCATCCCTCCATCCTTGTCCCGAATCGTGGGATGCGAGGCCGTCCGAGCGGGGCGCGACGACCGGTGATCGTCGAGGCTCGAAGGTGGCGCCGTCGCCCGTGACGGCTCCGGCGAGTGGGGCGACGGGTCGGCCCGATGATCGCAAGGAGCCCACCATGCCGACGTTCACCACCTCCGACGGCACCGAGATCTATTACACCGACTGGGGCACCGGCAAGCCGGTCGTGCTGAGCCACGGCTGGCCGCTCAGCTCCGACGCGTGGGCCGTCGAGTCCAAGCTGCTCGCCGACGCCGGCTACCGCGCCATCGCGCACGACCGTCGCGGGCACGGCCGCTCCACGAACACCGACCGCGGGCAGGACATGGACACCTACGCCCGGGACCTCGCCGAGCTCATCGAGCACCTCGACCTGACCGAGCTCGTCGTGATCGGCCACTCGACCGGCGGTGGCGAGGTCGTCCGCTATGCCGCGCAGCACGGCAAGGGCCGCGTCCGCAAGGTCGTCACCGCCGGCGCCGTGCCGCCGATCATGGTGAAGTCCGAGACGAACCCCGAGGGCACCCCGATCGAGGCCTTCGACGGCATCCGCGCCGGCGTGCTCGCCGACCGCTCGCAGTTCTACAAGGATCTCGCGGTGCCCTTCTACGGCTTCAACCGCGAGGGTGCGGCCGTCTCGCAGGGTCTCATCGACGACTTCCAGCGCCAGGGCATGCTCGCCGGCCTCGTCGCGGCGTACGAGTGCGTCAAGGTCTTCTCCGAGACCGACTTCACCGAGGACCTGAAGGCGCTCGACGTGCCGATCCTGCTCGCACACGGCTCGGACGACCAGATCGTGCCGATCGCGGCGGCTGCCGAGAAGTCGATCGGGCTCGTCTCCGACGGCACGCTGAAGGTCTACGAGGGCGCACCGCACGGGATCTCGGGCGAGTACCAGAAGGCGCTGATCGCCGACATCCTCGCCTTCATCGCAGACTGACCGCGGGTGGTGGTCCACCGGGAGCCCGTCGTGGCGGGCTCCCGGTGGCCATCGTTGCGGAATCGATTGAGATTCGAATGTATGTTTTGCGGACAAAGTGCGCTGTGAGCGGGCGAACGCCGGCCCTCACTGCTCCGCGGCCGCGGGCGCCGTCACGTCATCGCGCGTAACCGCCGAACTCGAGCGTGTCCACGTGTTCGACGCCGTTCGCATACCAGACGAAGTCGGCGCTGGTGATGACCTCCGCCGGCTGTGGGTCGGGCGATCGTCGGCTCGTCCGGTGCATCGCGTCCCACTGTGCCTCACTGAGCCTTCCGGCATAGATGAGTGACAGGTGAAACACCCATTCGTCGAGCGAGAGCTCTCCGATGCGGTGGAACTCGGTCGTGTCGAGCAACGAGGTGAGGTCAGCGTAGGCGTCGACGAGCGATGACGTGCGTTCCAGTCGGGCGATGATTATCTGGAACGGCGGCGGGAGGCCGTCGATCTCCTCGACTCTCAGGTCGATCTGTCGCTGTCGCCCGGCCCACTCCGTCAGGACCTCCTTGAGTGCCCCGACATGGTGCGGTTCATGGAAGCCGCGCAGCGTGACGTGGCCGGTGTTCGGGTAGCTCACCTCTTGAGGCGCCACGCGGCGGAGCGACTCCCTGCTGTCGTCCCAGAACGACGCGATGTCGCTCGCCGGACGAAGGACGAGATACTGCTGGCCCTCGAGTTGTTCGAGCAACGCGGGATCCGTCATGAACGCTCGCTCCACGTCCGCACCTCCCCGTTCGAGTCGTCCCAGGCTACTGAGAAACCCTCGGCCGTTCACGATGGTTACACGCGACTCGGGTAAGGTTCGTGTGGGTCGCCGCTGTCGTAGGTATGCTCTACTATCGGGGTATGTGCACGACGGATGCGCTCCACTGCGACGACGCGGCCACGCTGGTGGCCGAGCTCGATCGGGTGCGGCGTGCGCAGGCCGGGCTGGAGGCGGAACGCACCCGGCTGCTCGACGAGCTGCGGCGGGTCAGCGAGGCTCACCAGCAGCAGATCGTGTCGTACGAGCCGGGGTCACCGGCCCCGAAGAAAGCGGCGCGGGGCAAGGATGCGGCGACGGATGCTGCGGACTGGGTGGCCCGCTCCACCCGCGCCGAGGTCGCCTGCGTGCTGCGCGTCACCGAACGACAGGCGGCGGATCTACTGAGGGAAGCGCGGGTGCTGTGCGCCGACCTGTCCGCCACCCTCGGCGCCCTCGCCTCGGGCGAGATCTCCTACAAGCATGCCGCCGCACTGGTGGAAGACGCCGAGATGTTCACCCCCACCCACCGGGCCGCGTTCGAGGACGCCGTGCTCGCCGGCAGGCTCGATGTCACCGCGCACCGGTTCGCACACCGTTCCCGCCGCATCCGCGAACACCTCGACCCGCAGACCATCCAGGAACGCGCCGACCGCGCGGTGACGTCCCGGCACGTGACCGTGCAGCCCGCCCGCGACGGCATGGGCTGGCTGATGGTCTACGGCCCCATCATGCAGATCCACCTCGCCCACACCCTTCTCACCGGCACCGCTAAAGACGAACAAGAAGCCGGCGACCTCCGCACGTTGGGTCAGTTGCGGTTCGACGCGCTCATCGATGCCCTGCTGCGCAACGACCGCCCCCTCGGAGTGCCCGACAGCGCCGATCCGGCGAAGTCGCTGCGCCCGGTCCAGGTGAACGTCACTCTCACCGTGCCCGCGCTCAGCCTGCTCGGGGAGAGCGACGAGCCCGCCGTGCTCGACGGGTACGGCCCCATCCCGCTCGACGTGGCGCTCACTCTCGCCGCCGGCGCCACCTCCTGGCGGCGCGTGCTCACCCACCCCGTCACCGGCATCCGACTCGTCTACGACCGCACCACGTACAAGACGCCCGCCGCCCTGCGCGCCTGGCTCGCCGACCGCGATGGCACCTGCCGGTTCCCCGGCTGCGACACCCCCGCCACCGGCTGCGAAGTCGA
>DATEOM010000180.1:0-10566 GCA_035274105.1 Microbacterium sp. | reverse complement strand
GGACCTTCGACGAGGTGTCGGACGCCCTCGTCGGCACCTACGGACGCCTCGACGTGATCGAGCTCCGCCGCCTGCGCTCGGCCCTGCGGCACGCCGAGCTGCGGCGGGTCTTCGAGAGCGAGTCCGAGCGCGGGAGCGAGGCCGGGCGCGCCGACGGTGAGGGGCGCGCGGAGAGCGCCGAGGTCGCCGAGCGCTCCGGTCGCGACCTCGTGCTCTCGGCGATGCGTCAGCCGCTCGAGTTCGACCTGCTCGACACGCGCGAGGCCCGGCGTGCGGCTTCGCTGGCGCGCACGCTCGCGGTGCTTCGCGAAGACCTCGACCGCGGGGCGACAGCGCACGAGCTGCTCTGGACCGCGTGGGACCGCAGCGGGCTCCAGCGCGCGTGGGGTGAGGTGGCGCGCGGCAACGGCCCGCTCGCCGAGCAGGCGAACCGCGATCTCGACGCACTCGTGGCGCTCTTCCAGGCTGCCAAGCGGTTCGTCGAGCGCTCGCTCGACGCCGATCCTCGGGTCCTCGCGCGCTCGATCCTCGACAGCGGCGTCGCCGAGGACCGCCTCGAAGCGCCCACGCGCGACGACAGCGTGCGCATCATGACGCCGGCCGGCGCGCTCGGCCTCGAGTTCGACACCGTCGTCGTGGCCGGCGTGCAGGACGCCGTCTGGCCCAACACCCGCCTGCGGGGCAGCCTGCTCGACACGTGGCGTCTCGCGGATGCCGCCACCCGCGCCGACGGCGAGACGCTCGGTGCATTCGACCGCCGCCGCGGGGCGATGCACGACGAGCTGCGGCTGCTCGCCCGCGCGCTTTCGCGCGCGACCGCCCGGCTGGTCGTCACCGCGGTCGATGACGACGACACGGGCCCGAGCGTGTTCTTCGAACTGCTGCCCGACCCCGAGCCCTTCGAGCTCGATCACCCGGTGTCGCTCCGCGGGCTCGTCGCGCGGCACCGGCGCACGCTCACGGCCGCTGGCCTGCGTACGCCCTCCGCGCCGGGATCCCTCGCCGCGCCGGCGGTGCGCGCTGCGGAGCAGCTCGCGCTCCTGGCGGATGCCGGAGTGCCCGGTGCCTCGCCGCGCGAGTGGTACGGCGTCGCCGGGCCGACGTCGACCGGACCCCTGCGCGACCTCTCGCGAGAGGACGTCCGCGTCTCGCCTTCGCGACTGCACGCCCTGGAGGAGTGCGAGCTCAACTGGGTCATCGCCGATCTCGGCGGCGACCCGGGAGGCACCACCGCCGGCCTCGGCACGATCATCCACGCGGCCCTCGAGCACGCGGCCGGCCACGACGAGGCGGCGCTCTGGGCCGAGGTCGAGACGCGGTGGGGCGAGCTGACGTTCGAGGCGGTCTGGCGCGAACGGGCCGAGCAGACCCGCGCGCGCGATCTGGTGCGGCGTCTGCACCTGTACCTGCGGCGTTTCGACGACTCCGGTGGGACGCTCATCGGCGCCGAGCCGCACTTCGAGGTCGTGATCCCGCTGGACGACGAGCCGCCGGCAGCCGCCGTCCCCGAGGCTGCGGAGCACCGCGTCATCCTGTCGGGGTACATCGATCGCGTCGAGCTGACACCGGAGGGGACCGTCGTCATCATGGATCTCAAGACCGGCAAGCGCGAGCCGCAGACCGACGCCAAAGTGCTCGACAACCCCCAGCTCGCCGCGTACCAGCTCGCCTTCGAGGCTGGTGCGATCGCCGAGGCGAACGGTCACGCGCCCGGGGGCGCGAAACTCCTCGTGCTGCGGCCGACCGCGACGAAGTCCGACTATGTGACGCCGTGGCAGCCGCCGTTCGACGACGAGCGCCGCGACGCGTTCGTCGGCCGCATCCGCGCGGCGGTCGCGGTCATGCGGGGCGAGAGCTTCACCGCGCCGTACGAGGAGCACTGCCGCGACGAGCACTCCTACGGGCTGTGCCGCATCCACACGGTGGGCGCGGTGAGCGCCTCGTGACCATCGTGCAGCCTGTGGCCACGGAGGCCGTGTCCCCGACTCCGATCCTGTCGGCGCGCGTGATCGCGTGCGCGCTCGGGCAGTTCCCGCCGACCGACGAGCAGGTCGCCGTCATCGAGGCGCCCCTCGCGCCCGCCCTCGTCGTCGCGGGCGCCGGCAGCGGCAAGACCGAGACGATGGCAGCCCGCGTCGTGTGGCTGGTCGCGAACGGCATCGTCCGCCGCGACCAGGTTCTCGGGCTCACCTTCACGCGCAAGGCGGCCGGCGAGCTCGCGGAGCGCATCCAGAAGCGGCTCGCGCGTCTGGCGGAGTTCGAGCGCCGCGGCCTGCTCGCATCGCTGCCGGCCCTCGCGGACGAGGGGCGGCTCGACGTGTTCGGCGAGCTCGAGCGGTCCGCCGTCGACGGCGCGCGGGCGACGGCCGAACGTCACCGCCTGCTCGACGCGCTGGCGCGCGGCGTCGCGCCTGTCGCGCACGATTCCGTCGATGACGCGCTTCTGCACCGGCCGAGCGTCGCGACCTACAACAGCTTCGCCGACCAGATCGTGCGCGAGCACGCCCTCCGGATCGGACGGGATGCCGAGGCCGCCGTCCTGTCGGAGTCCGCGGCGTGGCTCCTCATGCGCCGCGTCGTGTTCGCCTCCGACGATCCTCGGCTGGAGGCGAGGGGCGAGGCGGTGCGCACCATCGTCGACGCGGCCCTGCGGATCGCGCGCGACGGCGTCGACAACCTCGTCGACTTCGACGCGCTCGCCGCGTTCCCCGGGCGCTTCGGCGCCGTGCGCGAGCTGCCGTCGACCAACCGGCGCACCACCGTCTACGCCGACGTGGCGGACGCCGCGGACCGGGTCGACGCGCTCGCGCTGCTGTCCGACCTCGCGCGCGAGTACGCCGCCGAGAAGCTCCGGCTCGGCGTCATCGACTTCTCCGATCAGGTCGCCGGCGCCCTCGAGGTGGTCGCGAGCCACCGCGCCGTGGCCGACGAGCTGCGCGACCGCTACCGGGTCGTGCTGCTCGACGAGTACCAGGACACGTCGGTCGTCCAGACCGACCTGTTGGCCGCGCTCTTCGCCGGCACCGGCGTGATGGCGGTGGGGGATCCGCACCAGGCGATCTACGGCTGGCGCGGCGCCAGCGCGGGCAACCTCGGAGGCTTCGCGGCGGCCTTCGCCGCCGGCGCGGCATGCGCGCAGTATTCGCTCCTCACGAGCTGGCGCAACAGCGCGACGGTGCTGACGGCCGCGAACGCCGTGCTCGCGCCGCTCGCCGCGTCGGCTTCCGTCGCGGTCGGTGAGCTCCAGCCGCGGCCCGGGGCTCCTGCCGGCGTGGTCGAGCTCGGCTTCGACGCCGATCTCGACACCGAGGCGGAGCGTGTCGCCGAGTGGTTCGCGCGGGTGCGCGCGGAGCGTGCCGACGGCGGTCGCACGACCACCGGGGCGATTCTCTTCCGCAGCAAGAAGCACATGGTCCGCTTCGGCGACGCTCTCGGGCGCCGCGGCATCCCGCACCGCATCCTCGGACTCGGCGGCCTGCTCTCGACCCCCGAGGTCGTGGACGTGGTGTGCACCTTGCGGGTCATCAGCGACCCGTCGGCCGGCTCCGCGCTCATCCGGCTGCTGTCGGGGCCGCGGTGGGCGATCGGTCTGCCCGACCTGCGCGAGCTCGCGGCGCTGTCCCGCCGGCTCGCGCGTCATGACACCGCCCTGCAGCCCCTCGCACCCGAAGTGGTCGAGCGCATCCGGGGGAGCGCCGGCGACGACGACGGCTCCCTCGTCGACGCTCTCGACTTCGTGCTGCGGCAGAAGCCCGACCACGGCTGGCTGCAGGGCTTCACACCCGCGGCGCGCGAACGGCTGCGGGACGCGGCATCCGTCTTCGCGGGACTCCGCCAGGCGAGCGGGATGCCGATTCCGGAGCTGGTGCGCCTGATCGAGCTGGAGCTGCGGCTCGACATCGAGCTCGCCGCGAACGAGTCGCGGGGCCCTGCACGCGTCGCGTCGGCGCAGCTGCGGGCGTTCGTCGACGAGGTGCACGCCTTCCTCGCCGCCGACGAGACCGGGTCGCTGTCGAGCCTGCTGGCTTGGCTCGATCACGCCGAGCAGCTCGACGAGTTCGCGCCCCGCACCGAGCCTCCCGAGGACGACGTCGTGCAGCTTCTGACGATCCACGGGTCGAAGGGGCTCGAGTGGGACGCGGTCGCGGTCGTGCGCCTCGTCAAGGACGAGCTGCCGAGCGCGCCCCGCGACACGAAGGCCTGGCTCGGATTCGGCGTCCTGCCCTACGCGTTCCGCGGCGACTCCGCCTGGCTGCCCGCCCTCGGCTGGCAGTCCGCGACCACCCAGCAGGAGCTCAAGGAGGCGATCGAGACGTTCGTCGAGGCGAACCGCGCCCGGCAGCTCGAGGAGGACCGCCGCCTGGCGTATGTCGCCGTCACCCGCGCCCGCGACCACCTGCTCCTCACCGGGGCGACGTGGTCGGGAACCAAGCGCCCGCGGACGCGCAGCACCTTCCTGGCCGAGATCGCCGCGGCGCTGGAGGAACCGCTGCCGGACGACGAGCCCGGCGACGACCCGTACCAGGGTGAGCGCCGCGTGCTGCAGTGGCCCATTGATCCGCTCGGCGCCCGTCGAGCGACCGTCGCTGCCGCGGCGGCGACCGTCGAGGCAGCGCTCGACGCGCCGCGGGCCGAGGTCGATCCGCAGGCCGCCCTGCTCCTCGCCGAGCGCGACGCTCGTCGCGCTCGCCCTGTTCACACGGCGCCGACCCGCATCGCCGCCTCCCGGTACAAGGAGTACGTCGCCGACCTCGAAGGCACGCTCGCGGGCATCGCGCGGCCGATGCCCGAGCGCCCCTTCCGCCAGACGCGCCTGGGCACGCTCTTCCACGCCTGGGTCGAACAGCGCTCCGGCCGCACGGGGCTCGGCGGCTCGCTCGACGACGCACTGTGGGAGACCGACGAAGACGTCCCCGGCACGGAGGCCTCCGTCGAGGATGCCGCGGCGCTGGCAGCCCTGCGCGAACGCTTCCTCGCGTCGGAGTGGGCGCCGCTGCAGCCGATCGAGGTCGAGACCGAGATCGACTTCACCACCATCGGCCCCGACGGCCTGCCGCACATCGTGATCTGCAAGCTCGACGCCGTGTACCGGCGCGAGGATCGCGGCGGCCGCATCGAGATCGTCGACTGGAAGACCGGCGTCGCGCCGCGCACCACCGCGGAGACGGACGAACGGATGCTGCAGCTCGAGCTCTACCGTCAGGCCTATCACTCGAAGCACGGCGTGCCGCTCGACGAGATCGATGTCGCGCTCTATTACGTCGCGGAGGACGTCATCCTGCGCGGCTGAGACCCCCAGACGTGGCCATGGCGGCGCCGTCGCAGGGTCGCATCAGTCGGCGAGCCAGCGGCGCAGTGCCGCCTCGGAGGCACGTTCCGCCTCGGCCGCGGCATCCATTCCGCCCTCGTCCTCCCGTGCCGACGACGTGCCGTGCACCGCCGCTCCGGGCAGCGTGATCGGGGCCGTGGAGAGGTCGTCGTCGGGGTGCCGCGCGGGCAGCTCCACCGCCGCCGGGTCGAGGTCGACGGGCCGGAATGCCGCGAGGTCCTCGGCGGAGATCTCCTGTGTGTCGAAGGACGCGGGCGCAGAGGAGACCGGTCCGGTTTCTCGCCGTGCGTCGTCGTCCTCATCGGAGACCCACTGCGCCAGCTGCTCGGGGTCGTACGCGTCGGTCTGCATCGACGTGTCGATCGTGGGGGTGCCAGCACCCGGGGTGCGCTCGAGGAGGGCGATGGCGTCATCGACGTCGAGCGCGGCGGACGCCACGATGTCGTCGCCGGCCACACCCCCCGCGAGGGATTCGAGCAGTTCGACGGCGTCGGCGACGATGTCGTCGCGGCCGGCGTCGTGACCGTGCACCAGCCACTTCGCGAACTCGAGCTCGGCATACAGGCGCGAGCGCTCGCGCGCCCGGGCATCGGGGGCGCGCCCGCTGCCGGCGACGTAGGCGGCGTAGACGTCTTCGGCTGCTTCGGGAGCGGACGCGAGCCATTGCAGGTCGGTCGCGGGGTCGCCGATCGACAGTCCGTGCCACTCGAGCAGTCCGGTCACTGTGGGCACGCCGTCGAGGTCTTCGAAGAGGAAGGACGCGGCGCCCGCGCCGCCGAGCACGACGGCCGACTCGAACCGCCACAGCTCGTCGGCGTCGACGGCGCGGTGCCAGCGCTCGGCGAGGCTCACCGGCAGCCGGCGGGTGGCGACGGCGCGCTCGATCAGGCGCGTGACGTCGGTGCGCACCTGCTGCGGGGTGCGAGCGGGCAGTCCCTCGCCCTTGACGACCGAGTGCGGCAGCGCGTGCAGCGCGGCGAGGGCCGCGCCGAGAGAGGTCGCCGCGCCGCGCCCGGGCGGCAGGTGCGCCGCGTCTACGCGATAGCCGGGAAGGAAGTCGACGACGACCACCCGCGCGTCACCGAGGCCGGCCTCACCGAGCAGTTCAGGCGCACGGAAGGGGAGGAGCCCGCGCACGCCCGGGGTGAGCGCGCGGAGCGCCCGCACCTCTGCGGCGAGTTCCGGGGCGGAGGACGCATCGGCGGGAACCCGCACGACCACCCGCCGTCCGTCGTCGAGCTCGGCGACCGCCGCGTCGTATCTGCCGGCGGCTCCCTCGGTGAGTGCGCCGACTCCGACGACGCCGACCCGCGGGAGAGCCGACGTGACCGACGCGGCTAGAGTGAGGGGTGAGCGTGCCATGTGCCCAGGGTAGGTCGGTCGCGCTCGTCCGTCCCCGCGCCACGCCCGGCCCTGAACGACGAAGCGGAGCATGTTCGATGACGGCGCCCGACAGCACGAGCCTGAATCCGCTGGCGCAGCCCGGACTCGACCGCGCGGCCGATGAGAGGCTGATTCCCGACCTCCTCGAGACGGCGAAGACGGATGCTGCGTCCCGCGTACTCGTCGTCGTCGGCGACTCGGCACCCCTGGCCTCATCCGACGGGTTGCTGTGGCTCGCGCCGTCCGAGGTTCCCGGTGGAGCCGAATGGGCGTTCCTCGGCCGTGACGACGACCGGACTGCGCTGCTCGCCGCCGTGTTCGCGTCCCACGACGAGGAGCTGTTCGTCGCGCCGGCGGGCTGGGCGGGCCTGCGGACGGTCGGGGCGCTCCTCTCGCCGCGGGACGCCGCGGCATTCGTGGAGGCGCTGAGCCTCGGGCGCTGGCTGATCGACTCCCCGTTCTGCCCGGCATGCGGCACGTCGACCGTCCTCGGCGACGCCGGCTGGTCGCGCCGCTGCCCGAACTGCGGGCGGCAGCACTTCCCCCGCACCGACCCGGCGGTGATCGTCGCCATCACGAGCGCCACGGACCCCGACCTGCTGCTGCTCGGCTCGAACGCCCTGTGGGGCGCCGACCGGTTCTCCTGCTTCGCCGGCTTCGTCGAGGCCGGCGAGTCGCTCGAAGCGGCCGTGCGCCGAGAGGTGGCGGAGGAGTCGGGTGTCGACGTCGGCACGGTCACGTACCGGGGGTCCCAGGCATGGCCGTACCCCCGCTCGCTCATGGTCGGCTTCCTCGCCGAGTCCCGTGACGACGCCGCGGCGCGCGCCGACGGCGAAGAGATCGCGGCTGTCCGCTGGTTCACGCGCGAGGAGATCGGCCGGGCGCTCGCCGGTGACGGCGATGTCGTGCTGCCAGGGAAGGCGTCGATCGCGCACCGGCTCATCGCCGACTGGCACGCGGAGCGCGCGTGAGCGCCGGCGCGCTGTCCGGGCTGGACGAGCACCAGCTCGAGGCTGCGACCGCCCTGCGCGGACCGGTGGCGGTGCTGGCCGGCGCCGGCACCGGAAAGACCCGCGTCATCACGCACCGCATCGCGCACGGCGTCGACACCGGGGCGTACTCGCCCGGGCGCGTCATGGCGGTCACCTTCACCACCAAGGCCGCCGGTGAGATGCGGGGACGCCTCCGCGCGATGGGCGTGGGCGGGGTGGCGGCGCGCACCTTCCACGCGGCCGCCCTCGCACAGCTGAACTTCTTCTGGCCGACGCTCGCCGGCGACACCGCGCCGGGCATCATCGACAACAAGGTGCGCATGCTCGCCCATGCGGCCGACGGCATCGGGCTCGCGCCCGACGTGGCCACCCTGCGCGACGTCGCATCCGAGATCGAATGGCGGAAGGTCTCGATGCTGAGCGTCGACGCGTATGCCGCTGCCCGCCCGAACGGCGTCGGCCGCCTCGGGCTCGACCGCGTCGTGGCGTTGCAGCACGCGTACGAGAAGCTCAAGGACGAGCGCCGGCAGCTCGACTTCGAGGACGTGCTGCTCGCCTGCGCGGGCATGCTCGAGGCCGAGCCGCAGGTGGCCAAGGCCGTGCGCGAGCAGTACCGCCATTTCACCGTCGACGAGTTCCAGGACGTGTCGCCCCTCCAGAACCGGCTGCTCGAGCTGTGGCTGGGGGACCGCCGCGACCTCTGCGTCGTGGGCGATGCGAGCCAGACCATCTACTCGTTCGCCGGCGCGGATGCCGGGTTCCTCCTCGATTTCCCGTCCCGGTACGGGGGGGCGCGAGTCGTGCGCCTCGAGACGAACTACCGGTCGGATGCCCCGATCCTGGCGGTCGCGAACGAGCTGATGCGCGGACGCGCCGGTGCGCTGCACCTGTCCGTCGCCCCCGACCGAGTCGCCGAGACCGACGCCGCCCCCGTCCCGACGGTCACCGCCTTCGAGGACGACCGGGACGAGGCCCGCGCGGTCGCCGCGCGGATCGCCGCGCAGATCGCGGACGGCGCGGACCCGCGCCACATCGCGGTGCTCTACCGCGCGCACGCGCAGTCGGCCGAGCTCGTGGCCGCGCTCTCCGACGCGGGGATCGCGACGACGGTGCTCGGCGGCCGTCGCTTCTTCGACATGCCCGAGGTGCGGCAGGCGGTGATGGAGCTGCGTGCGGCCTCGGTCGCCCCCATCGAGAGCGGCTTCGTCGACACCGTCCGCGACATCCTGCGCTCGCGGGGTCTCACCGACGAGCCGCCGGAGGCGGGCGGTGCGCTCCGCGACGCCTGGGAGGCCCGCGCGGCCCTGCTGCGGCTCGCGCAGGAGGCTCCCGCCGGCACGACTCTCCGCGCCTTCGCGGACGAGCTCACGGCGAGGGCCAAGTCCCACGACGAGCCCGCGATGCGCACCGTCACGCTCGCGACGCTGCACGCGGCCAAGGGGCTGGAGTGGGAGCACGTGCACCTCGTCGGCGTCGCGGAAGGTCTGCTTCCCATCTCATACGCCACCACGTTCGAGCAGGTCGACGAGGAACGGCGGCTCGCGTACGTCGGCATCACGCGGGCCGGGCGAACGCTGTCGCTGTCATGGGCGCGAGGCGTACGGGAGCGGCAGCCGTCGCGGTTTCTGCGAGAGATCGGCAACGGCACTCTGCGTGCGGGCGGTGCGAGCGCACGTGCCGGTGCAGCGAGCCGGCGCGCAGGGTCACCGAGCGGGTCCGGCCGGCCGAAGGGTGGCGCGCGCGCTCCGCGATGAGCCGCCCTGCCACGATTCCCGCCTCCCACAGCACCGAAGGCTCGCTCTCGACGGCACGTCCGAGCAGCTGGGCGGCGACCGCCGGCCACGACGGGTCGCCGTCGCGGCGGTGAGCCGCGACGCACGCGAGGCAGGCACTGCGCCCCGGCTCGACGAACGGACCCACCTCAGCGCCGGATCCGGTGAGCACGACCGCCACGTGGTCGACGTCGGCGCTCATCAGCGCGGCGGCCGCACCGGGCGCCACCACTCGATGCACGACGAACACGACGGCCGCAGCATCCGCTCCGACGCTCCCGACGGCGTCGAACCGGTGAGCGGTGTCGACGTCATATCCCTCCGCGGAGAGGCCCGCGCCCACCGCGTCGCGATGACGATCGGGCACATCCTCGCCGCACTGGATCACGACGCGGCGGGGGGCCGCAGCATCCGTCACCAGCGCCCGACGGATGCGCGACAGGAACCGCGCCGCCGTCGCCGAGTCGGGAGCGCCCAGCGCCTGCGCCAACGGCACCGCCGCCGCGTCGGGGATGCCGCGCTCGAGCTCGCGCAGCAGCCGCTGCTGCCAGGACTGGGGATCATCGACCACGGCGACCGGCTCGGCGCCGAACTGGATCGTCGAATCGGTCCGCCACACCGGGGGATAGGAGGGGTCGAGTCGCAGCATGGCCCGATCCTGTCGCACCCGCCGGGGGCGACGGCCGGTATCCACAGGCTCAGCTCACGAATCGCCGGATCCCGCACGCCTGGGGAGGAGGCGACGAACCGGCCCGCCCGGCCGCCTACACGGGCCGGTGGTCGTCAGGCGCGCCGCTCTCGCCGTCGTCGCCGGGACGCTCCGATTCGGAGGGGGAACCGGATGCCTCGCCCGCGGCCGGCCCGCCGGGCTCTTCTCCGGCGAGCAGGCGCGCCAGGGCGTCGTCCATCTCGTCCCGTGCGGGCTCCTCGCCGCGGGCGCGTGCCTCGAGGCGAGCAACCAGCGCCGCGGGATCGTCTATGTCGGACGCGCTCGGCATGAGGTCGGGGTAGTCCCACAGTGCGTCGCGCGCAGCCGGGCCCACCGCATCCGTCACGGCGCGCCACATCGCGGCGGCCTCGCGCATGCGGC
>DATEOM010000179.1:0-4509 GCA_035274105.1 Microbacterium sp. | reverse complement strand
CACGGTGACCCGGCGACGCCAGCCAGGCGTCGACGACATCCTCGATGGACTGTCCGGACGCGACGTTCTCGGCGGCGCGTGTCCAGCCCGCGGGGTACTTCGAGGAGTAGTCGTTGCAATGCGCCATCGCGCCGTTCGCTGCCTGCAGTTCAGAGCACGCCTGAGCGATGACGTTCAGATCGCCGTCTGCAACCAGCGCGGACAGCCCCGCTGCGGCGCGCGCGGCGTTCGTCTCGGCGAGGATGGTGGCACGTGCTGACGCCAGGTCGGACGGTGCCGCCGCGGCGACGCGCACCGCAGACGCGGGACTGGCCGTCGCGGTGAGAGGCGCGGCGTAGGCGGCGGAGCCGACGGTCGCGGAGAGCGTCAGAGCGAGTGCGGTGGCGGCGGTCGTTCGGATGTATTTCATGGGTTTCCTTACTGATACCCCAGGAGATCCCAGACCGAGGAATCCTACGTGGCGCTTCCGAGCCGCCCAAATCGAGGGGCGGCCTACTGCGTGTCCGGGCGCCGGGGCCGGGGAGCGGGTGGTGGGGGCACCTCTTTCGCGGCGATGATCGCGCCGCGCGGGATGCGCTCCACACCGCGCTTGCCGTCGACGACGACGGCGTCCGCGTCGGCGCTCAACAGGTCGCCCAGGGCATCGGTCGCCTGCCCGGTGGGCAGGATGTAGCGCACGACCACTCGGTGACCGGGCTCCGGCAGGTTCACCATTGTCCGGGGGAATAGTCCTTGAGGAAGACCCCGAAGAGATCCTCGCCGGCCTCGCCGCGCACGATCGGGTCGTACACCCGGGCGGCGCCGTCGACGAGGTCGAGCGGCGCGTGGAAGCCTTCCTCAGCGAGGCGCACCTTCGTCGGATGCGGGCGCTCGTCCGTGATCCAGCCGGTGTCGACGCTCGTCATCAGGATGCGGTCGGTCTCGAAGAGCTCACGCGCGCTCGTGCGCGTCAGCATGTTGACGGCCGCCTTGGCCATGTTGGTGTGCGGATGCCCCGGCCCCTTGTACCCGCGGTTGAACACGCCCTCCATCGCACTGACGTTGACGACGTACGTGCGCCGAGCCGGGCTCGCCGCGAGCGAGGTCCGCAGCTTCGAGACGAGCAGGAACGGCGCCGTGGTGTTCGCGAGCTGGACCTCGAGCATCTCGAGCGGGTCCACCTCTTCGACGCTCTGCACCCACGAGTTGGTGTGGTCGAGGTCGGGGATGAGCCCGCCGGCGTCGATAGCCGTGCCGGCGGCGAGGCGCTCGAGCGAGCTGGATCCCGCGGCCATCGCCTGCTCGGTCAGCTCGTCGGCGCGCGCGGCAGCGGCGGCGAGGATCGGGTGGGCGGTGACGGAGCGCTCCAGCGCCTGCGGGTGCCGGTCGTTCGTGTGGCCGAAGGTGACGAGCTCGGGCAGCGGACCGTCGGGCAGCGGCGCGAGCTCGGCGTCGACCAGCGGCTGGTAGGCGCCCGGCGAGCGGCGCACGGTCTGGGTCGCGTTGTTGATGAGGATGTCGAGCGGGCCGGCGGCCGCGACATCCTCCGCCAGCCCGATCACCTGGGCGGGGTCGCGCAGGTCGATGCCGACGATCTTCAGACGGTCGATCCATTCCGGCGCGTCGGGCAGGCTGCTGAAGCGGCGCACCGCGTCGCGCGGAAAACGCGTGGTGATCGTCGTGTGCGCGCCGTCGCGGAGCAGGCGCAGTGCGATGTACATGCCGATCTTGGCGCGGCCGCCGGTGAGCAGCGCCCGCTTGCCGGCGAGGTCGGTGCGCGCGTTGCGCTTGGCGTGGCTCATCGCCGCGCAGGTGGGGCAGAGCTGGTGGTAGAACGCGTCGACGAGCGTGTACGGCTGCTTGCAGATGTAGCACGCACGGGGCTTGAGCAGCGTCCCCGCGGTGGGTGCGGTGGTGGAGCTCGAGATCGGGATGCCGCGGGTCTCGTCGTCGATCCGGTCCGGCGCTCCGGTGGCCGTGGCCGCGACGACAGCACGGTCGGCGGCGGCGATCGCCTCGCGGATCTCGCGGCGGCGCACCTTCTTCACGGCCTTGAACATGGCGGCGGTCGCCCGGCGCACGGCGATGTAGTCGGGGTGCTGCTCGTCGACCCCCGGCAGTTCGGCCAGCACCCGCAGAGTGGTCGCCAGATCGTCCGGGTCGATGCCGCTCGGCGGCAGGTCGGAGGGCGCGGAGGATTCGGGAAGCACACGTGATTCTACGCCGGGGCGGATCCGCAGTTGCTGTTAGCGTGCCTTCGTGAGCACCTCGAACCCGGCCTCGACGGCGGCGCGCAGCATCCACGTGTCCGCCGCGGTGATTCTGAACGACCGCGACGAGCTGCTGCTGGTGCGCAAAGCGGGCACCACGGCGTTCATGCAGCCGGGCGGCAAACCCGAACCGGGGGAGACCCCGAGCGAGACGCTGAGCCGCGAGCTTCTGGAGGAGCTGGGACTGGCGGTGGATGCTGCGGCCCTGCGCCCGCTCGGACTGTTCACAGCCGCCGCGGCCAACGAGCCGGGATTCCTCGTGGTCGCGGACGTGTTCGAGGCCGAGATCGGGGATCAGGTGCCGGTGATCGCCGCCGAGATCGAGGAGCTGCGATGGGTCGGTCGGGCTGAGGCCGACGCGCTGGAGGTCGCGCCGCTCGCACGCGAGAACTTCCTGCCGGGTTGAGCGATGGCCCTCAGGCGGCCGTGACCTCGTGGATGTCGGACTCGAACGAGCTGCCGTTGAGGTCGAGGTACAGGCGCCGTTCGGTGATCGAGGCGGTCATCGTGTTGCGCCGTTCCACGGCGGCTGTCACTGACTCGACGAAGCCGGCGTCGAAGCTGTAGAGGCAGATCTCCTCGGCGCGGTGGATCTTCTTGCCCGCCCAGGGCGCGGCCACCTTCGCGGGATCGCGGTGGGTGTAGACCGCCACGCGCGCACCTGCGAGGCTGCCGGTGTGCAGACGTGCGGCGTCGGGGGCACCGACCTCGATCCAGGCGACGAGCGCACCGGTGAGGTCGCGCACCAGCACCGCGGGTTCGTCCGTTGCGGAGATGCCCTCGCTGAACGCGATGCCCTCTTCGTACTCGAGGGCATACGCGAGCACCCGCGTCAGCATGAACGCATCGGTCTCGGACGGATGCCGCGCCACACGCACCGAGAGGTCTTCGTAGACACCGCGATCGACGTCGGCCAGCTGGATATCGAAGGTGTGCATCGTCACGCCGATCGCCATGGGCATCGAGCCTACGCGGTGTCGGTGACTGTAACGAGTGTTACAGTCACAGTATGACGACTGATACATCTGTGCTCTGGCTGCTGGTCATCCCGAAGGTTCCGGCGGAACCGTCGCGTCACCGCGTGGCCGTGTGGCGGGAGCTTCGCCGCGTCGGCGCCGTGCCCGCGGCATCCGGTGCGTGGACGATCCCCGATCTGCCTGCGTTCACCGAGGCGCTGCCGACGGTCCGCGAGCTGGCGGAGCGCGGCGGGGGGACGCTCGCGGTGCTGACGGCCGCGTCCCACGGCGACGACGACATCGCGGTCCTGCGCGACGCGTTCGTCGCCGCACGCATCGACGAGTGGGAGGAGTTCATCGCCGATTGCGGCAAGTTCTCCGACGAGATCGACCGCGAGATCGCCAAGCAGAAGTTCACCTTCGGCGAGCTCGAGGAGGAGGAGCAGAGCCTCGAGCGCCTGCGCCGCTGGCACCGCGATCTGCGCCGACGCAACGTGGCCGAGCTCGACGTCACCGCCGCGGCGACGCAGCGACTGGAAGATGTCACGGAGAAGCTCGCGGGATATGCCGAGCAGGTGTTCGCCGCGAATCTCCCGGGCACGTCACAGGGCTGACCGCATGCCGGAGTGGGCGGTCGTCGTGCTCTCAGTGCTGGGCGGCCTCGTCGTGGTCTGGCTGGCGCTGCTGCTGATCCTCTGGGTGCAGCAGCGCCGCGCCGGCCGCACCGTGGACTGGCGCCAGATCATGCGACTGGTCGCGGACGTGGTCGTCCTGCTCAAGCGCCTGGTCGCCGATCATGACGTGCCGCGCGGCACGCGGTGGTGGCTCGGCGGTCTGCTGGTGTATCTGTTGCTGCCGATCGACCTGGTGCCGGGTTTCATCCCGGTGCTCGGCTACGCGGACGACGCGATCATCGTCGCGGTCGCGCTGCGGTTCGCGATCCGGACGGCAGGCCGCTCGGCCATCGATCGCCACTGGCCGGGAACGCCGGAGGGACTCGAGAGCCTGCTGTCGCTGGTGGGCGTGCGCGCGGCGGGAATCAGCTCTCGGGCCACTCGATGAGCAGCAGACCCTGCTTCGTGTCGGCCACCTTCACCTGGCCGGACGAGAAGAGGTACGTCATGCCGTAGCCCTCGGCATCGGTCGCGATCGCGGTGTCGGCGCTCTCGGTGATGTACACGCCGGCGGAGTCCTCCTCACGCACCCAGCCCTGGGCCTCGAGCTCCTCCTGCAGGTCGGCGGCCTGGTCGTCGGCGAGGGGCGCCCAGCCGAACATCTGCCCGTGGTCCCCGGCGGGACCCTCG
>DATEOM010000178.1:0-16100 GCA_035274105.1 Microbacterium sp. | reverse complement strand
GAGCCACGAGGGTCGGTGCTGCGGGTCCCAGTCCCCCGTGCCGAGGGCGAGGAAGTCGCCGTCGCCGTCGTGGGGCTTGCTCGTGAGGCGGACGGCGTAGACCCGATCGGCGCTCTGCCGCGCGATCACGAGGAGCGGGCGGTCCTTGCCGCGGCCGTCGTTCTCGGCGTACGGCACCCACGTCCAGACGATCTCGCCCGCGTCCGGGTCTCCGTCGTGATCCGGCGCATAGGTGATCCTCAGCGCTCCCCTGCCGGGCGGCGCCGTCTCCACGGTCGCGGTCGGCCCGGTCCGGCCGCCCCGGCGACCTGGTTCGACCGTGGGGGAACCCGCCGTCCGGCGGGTCCGGAAGATGCTGCTCAGGATGCCGCGCAGCCCGCGTCGCTGTGTCACGGTGGTCATCCTACGAGCGCCGCTCGTCGTCGCCGCACACGCCGAAGGGGCGCCGCGGTGGGGGGATGACCGCGACGCCCCTTCGGAGCGGATGCCGTGCGTCAGGCGCGAGAGCCCTCGAGCACGTAGCCCTCCTCGCCGTGCACGACGGTGTCGATGCCGGCGACCTCGTCCTCGTTCTTGACGCGGAAGCCGACGGTCTTCTCGATGATGAAGCCGATGGCGTAGGCGAGGACGAACGAGTACAGCAGGACGGCGACGGCAGCGATGGCCTGAACCAGCAGCTGGGTGCCGTTGCCGCTGTAGATGAGGCCCGTCTCGTTCGCGAAGAAGCCGAGGTAGAGGGTGCCGATGAGGCCGCCGACGAGGTGGATGCCCACCACGTCGAGCGAGTCGTCGAAGCCCCACTTGTACTTGAGCTCGATCGCCAGGGCGCAGACGGCGCCGGCCAGGAGGCCGAGCACGATCGCCCAGATCGGGGTGACGGAGGCGCACGCGGGGGTGATCGCGACCAGACCCGCGACCGCGCCCGAGGCGGCGCCGACCGAGGTGGGCTTGCCATCCTTGATCTTCTCGACGAGGAGCCAGGCGAGCAGCGCCGCCGCAGGAGCCGCGATGGTGTTCACGAAGGCGATGGCGGCGGTGCCGTCGGCGGCGAGTTCGGAGCCCGCGTTGAAGCCGAACCAGCCGAACCACAGCAGACCCGCGCCGAGCAGCACGAACGGCGGGTTGTGCGGGACGTGGACGCCCTTCTGGAAGCCGACGCGCTTGCCGAGCACCAGGGCGAGCGCGAGGGCGGCCGCACCGGCGTTGATGTGGACCGCGGTGCCACCGGCGAAGTCGATCGCACCCACGCCGAACCACTCCTGCATGCCGTACGTGATCCAGCCGCCGTAGGCGAAGCTGCCGTCGTCGGCGAGCCCGAAGTTGAAGACCCAGCTGGCGACCGGGAAGTAGACGATCGTCGCCCAGATCGCCGCGAAGATCATCCACGATCCGAACTTCGCGCGGTCGGCGATGGCGCCTGACACGAGCGCGACGGTGAGAATGGCGAAGGTGGCCTGGAAGGCGACGAAGGCCATCGGCGGGTAGGCGGCGCCCTCGGGCGTCTCCAGCAGGCTCTCGAGCCCGATCGCCGACCAGTCGATCGACCACGGCGCGACGAGGCCCTCAGAACCGGGGAAGGCGATCGCGTAGCCGTAGACGACCCACAGGACGCCGATGAGGCCCATGGCGCCGAAGCTGAGCATCATCATGCTGATGACGCTCTTGGCCTTGACGAGACCGCCGTAGAAGAACGCAAGTCCTGGCGTCATCAACAGCACGAGCGCTGCCGCTATCAGGATGAATGCGGTGTTGCCTTGATCCATCTCGAAGAGAACCTCTCTGCAGGGACGCAGGTATAGCGTCGGGTTCCCTCAGTGTGTCGAGACTCCGTTTCCGGAGCGGGACGACCCGTGTTTCCCCTTCGTTACGCGAGGGGCGCCCACGTAAACATCGTGTTTCGGCGCGCCGAACGCCGGCCGTGGGTCTTGTTCGACCCGGCCGCGTTCAGGCGAGGGTCGAGGCGACCAGTCGCGAGATGGCGCGCAGGTACTTCTTGCGGTAGCCGCCGGCGAGCATCTCCTCCGGGAAGACGAGGTCGAGTGAGGTGCCGGTCGCCCGGATCGGCAGCTGTGCGTCGTAGACCCGGTCGATGAACGCGACGAACCGCAGCGCCGCCGACTGGTCGTCGAACGGCGTCACGTCCCGCAGCCCGACGACGGCCAGCCCTTCGATGAGCCGGATGTAGCGGGACGGGTGCACGTGGGCGAGATGCGCGACCAGAGCGTCGAACGCGTCGTCCGACGCGAGCCCCGTGGCGGCAGCATCCGCGATCGCCGCCTCGTACTGGGGAGGGTCGAGCACGACCGCGTGCCCGTCGACCGCGCGGTGACGGAAATCGGTGCCGTCGATGCGGATGGTCTGGAAGCTCGAGGCCATCGCGTGGATCTCGCGGAGGAAGTCCTGCGCGGCGAAGCGCCCCTCGCCGAGGGCATTGGGAGGAGTGTTGGATGTCGCGGCCAGCCGTGTTCCGGAGTTCACGAGCTCGGCGAGCAGGCGCGTCATGACCATGGTGTCGCCCGGATCGTCGAGTTCGAACTCGTCGATGCAGAGCAGATCCGCCCCGCGGAACAGCTCGACCGTGTTCTGGTAGCCGAGCGCACCCACGAGCGCGGTGTACTCGATGAAGGATCCGAAGTACTTCCGGCGCGCCGGCATCGCGTGGTACACGGAGGCGAGCAGGTGGGTCTTGCCGACGCCGAACCCGCCGTCGAGGTAGACGCCGGGCTTGAGCTCGGGGCGCTTGGCGCGCCGGAACAGCCCTCCCTTGACCGGCGCAGCGGCGCCCGAGAACGCTTTCAGCAGATCCTTCGCGTCCTGCTGGGACGGGTAGGCCGGGTCGGCGCGGTACGTGTCGAACGTCGCGTCGGCGAACTGGGGCGGCGGCACGAGCGCGGCGACCATCTCGGCACCGGCGAGCTGCGGAGCACGCTCCGCGAGGTGGACGACGCCGGTGCGGGTGGCGGAGGCGGTCATGCGGATCCTGTCTCGGAATCGTACAGAGGGCCTGTGACGGAGTCTTACAGATGTGCTGTGGCGTCCCGCCCGGGAATCTAGGGTCGGAGGCGACGGTTCAACCCTAACCGTCAGCCGTGCGCACCCACCTTCGCTGGACCGCGGATGACAGCCGCTCGAACCTCGCACCCGAATCAGGAGACGCCATGACCGTCGAGACCGACACCTCGTCCGAGAAGTTCGCCGAGTACTCCGAGCCCGGGCGGCTGGTGACGGGCGATTGGCTCGAGGCGCACCTGGGCGAGCCGGGTCTCGTCGTGGTGGAGTCCGACGAGGACGTCCTGCTCTATGAGACCGGCCACATCCCCGGTGCCGTCAAGGTGGACTGGCACACCGAGCTCAACGACCCCGTCGTGCGGGACTACGTCGATGGCGAGGGCTTCGCCGAGCTGCTCAGCCGGAAGGGCATCTCCCGCGACGACACCGTCGTGATCTACGGCGACAAGAACAACTGGTGGGCCGCGTACGCGCTGTGGGTGTTCTCGCTGTTCGGCCACGAGGACGTCCGCCTCCTCGATGGCGGTCGCGACAAGTGGATCGCGGAAGGACGACCCGTCACGACGGATGCCTCGTCCCCGGCTCCCACCCGATACCCGGTCGTGGAGCGCGACGACTCCGTACTGCGCGCCTACAAGGAGGACGTCCTCGCGCACCTCGGCCAGGGGCCGCTCATCGACGTCCGCTCCCCCGAGGAGTACGACGGTTCGCGCACGTCGGCGCCCGCGTACCCCGAGGAAGGCGCGCTGCGCGGCGGTCACATCCCGTCGGCGCAGAGCGTGCCGTGGGCGCGCGCGGTCGCACCGGACGGCGGCTTCAAGCCGCGCGCCGAGCTGGACGCGATCTACCGCGGCGAGGTCGGGCTCGAGGACGGCGACGCGATCGTCGCCTACTGCCGTATCGGCGAGCGGTCGAGCCACACCTGGTTCGTGCTCAAGCACCTCCTCGGATTCGAGGACGTCCGCAACTACGACGGGTCCTGGACCGAGTGGGGCAGCGCCGTACGCGTGCCGATCGTGGCCGGAGCGGAGCCGGGACAGGCGCCGCAGCGCTGAGCCGCAGCATCCATCACGTGGGAAAATGGGCGGGATGACCGAAGCCGCCCTGCCCGACCGTCTCGCCGAGATCCGCGACGAGTTCCTCGAGCTGCCCGAGCCCGATCGGCTGCAGCTGCTGCTGGAGTACTCATACGAGCTGCCGCCGGTGCCTCCGGAATACGAGGGGCACCCCGAGCTGTACGAGCGGGTTGTCGAGTGCCAGTCGCCGGTCTTCATCGTCGTCGACGTCGATGCCGGCGGCACTGTCGTGATGCACGCGACGGCTCCGCCCGAGGCGCCGACGACCCGTGGGTTCGCGAGCATCCTGGCGCAGGGCCTCACCGGCCTCACGACAGCCGAGGTGCTGGCGGTGCCGGGCGACTTCCCGCAGACGCTGGGCCTCACGCGGGTGGTGTCGCCCCTTCGCATCTCCGGGATGACCGGGATGCTCCTGCGCGCCCAGCGTCAGGTGCGCGCCAAATCGGCGGTCTGATCCCGATCGGGGCTCGTCAGTCCGCGACGACCCCGTGGGCGGCGAGCCACGTGCCGATGCTGGCCGTCCAGCGCTCCTGGTCGTAGTTCCACAGCTTGGTGTGCCGTGCGATCTCGAACACCTGCATCTCGACGAGATCCGGGCGGGCGGCGACGAGGTCGTGCGACGCGTCCGACGGGACGAATCCGTCGTCGTCGCTGTGGAGGATGAGGATCGGATGCCTGAGCTCCGCCGCCCGCGCGACGACGTCGAGCTGGTCGAGACGGATGGCGGCGCCGGTGCGCGTGAGCGGCGAGGCCCACTCCGCCTGCAGCGCCTCGATCGCGAGACGGCTGACCGCGCCGGGAACGCGCTCCGCCCGGGCCTGGTAGTCGAGCACGATCCGCCAGTCGACGACCGGCGACTCGAGGATGAGCCCCGCGATGACATCGCCGTGCGCCGAGTTGAGCGCGAGCTGCAGCGCGATCGCGCCGCCCATCGACCAGCCCATGACGATGATCCGGCGTGCGCCGCGCCGCCGCGCGAATCCGACGGCTGCGTCGACGTCGCGCCACTCGGTGGCGCCGAGCGCGTAGGTGCCGTTGCGACTTCGGGGCGCCTCGCCGTCGTTGCGGTACGACACGACGAGTGACGTGATGCCGAGGGCATGGAAGACGGGCACCGCCCGCAGGCACTCCGCTCGGGTGGTGCCGCGCCCGTGCACCTGGATGACCCAGGTGTCGCCGTCGCCCGCCGGGAACTGCCACGCCGGGCACGGTCCGACGGTGGAGCCGATGAGCTCCGGGGTGAAGGGCAGGTGCAACTGCTCGGGGTGGTCGTAATACCAGCCGCTGAACGCCGCTTCGGGCGCGAGGCTCGCGTCCGCCGGGATGTGCGTGAGGAGCTTGCGCTTGACGCTCGAGGCGTCCTCCGAAAGCACCGAACCGAGCTTGATGTAGTCCGAGGTCCCGCTCGTGAACAGGCCGTAGCGTCCGGGGAGCTCGGTATCGGGGGTGCGCGACAGGGTGATCGTCTGCGCGGCCGTGTCGAGCGCGAGGATGCGCGTGTCGGCCTGCCGGCGCGCGGGCGTCACGACTTTCCGGGCCATCACCACCGAGCTCGCGGTGAGAGCGCCGAGCACAGCGGCCAGGGCCACACTCAGCACCGTGAGTGCGGCCTTCACGCCGGCGACGAGGGCGGGCGTCCTGCGCCTGCGGCGAGGAGCGGGAGCCTTCGGCCCTCCCGGGTAACTGCGTGCGCCGTCCCATGCGGCGCGCCTGGAGGCGACCATCGAGGCATCAGCCTAGTCTGTCCGCGTGACTGAGCAGCGTCCCCCGGCGGCCCCGGGCTCTTTCGAGAGGGCCGCCGAGGCGGTGCGCGCGATCTCCTTCCGCGACGATCTCACCGTGCGCGAGATCGCCGCGCCGCAGGGTCTCGCGCCGAACGCCTTCGCGATCGCGGGGGATGTGCGTCCCGAGCCCGACGCCACCGACTCGCCCTACGGGACGGGGCGGCTGGTCCTCCTCCATGATCCGGAGGAGCCGGCGCCCTGGAACGGCCCGTGGCGGATCGTGTGCTTCGCGCAGGCGCCGCTCGAGCCCGAGATCGGCGTGGATCCGCTGCTCGCGGACGTCGCGTGGACCTGGCTCACCGATGCGCTCGAATCACGACGCGCCGACTACCACTCGGCATCCGGAACGGCGACGAAGACCCTCTCCAAGGGCTTCGGCGCGCTGGCCGCCGAGGGTGACGGCGCACAGATAGAGCTGCGTGCGTCCTGGTCCCCGGAAGGCGCGATCGCTCCACACGTGGAAGCATGGGCGGAGTTGGTTTGCATGCTGGCCGGGCTTCCACCCGGCTCGGAAGGGATCGCGATGCTCGGTTCGCACAGGTCGCCACGTGGCTGAATACGACGTGATCGACGAGGTCGCGCGCGTCGGAGAGGCGGCACGGCGCCTGGCAGACGGGGAGGGTCCCGTCGCCGTCGACGTCGAGCGCGCCTCGGGGTTCCGCTACTCGCAGCGTGCGTATCTGGTGCAGGTCTACCGACGCGGTTCGGGCGTGTTCCTCTTCGATCCCCCGCCGATCGGCGATTTCCGCGCGCTCGAGGACGCGATCGGCGCCGAGGAGTGGGTGCTGCACGCCGCGAGCCAGGACCTGCCGTCCCTGCGCGAGATCGGCCTCGAGCCGGCCACGATCTTCGACACCGAGCTCGCCGCGCGCCTGCTCGGTCATGAGCGGGTGGGGCTCGGCGCCGTCGTCGAAGACACGCTGGGCATCACGCTCGCGAAGGCCCACTCCGCGTCGGACTGGTCGACGCGTCCGCTGCCCCAGTCGTGGCTCGAGTACGCCGCACTCGACGTCGAGCACCTCGTCGACGTGCGCGACAAGCTGGTCGCAGAGCTCGCGGAGCAGGGCAAGACCGAGTTCGCGGCAGAGGAGTTCCGCGCCGTGCTCGAACGCGAGCCCAAGCCGCCGCGGGAAGAGCCGTGGCGTCGCCTCTCGGGTCTGCACACCGTACGAGGCCGCAAGTCGCTCGCCGTGGCCCGGGAACTGTGGACCGCTCGTGAGGAGTACGCGCGGGAGGAGGATGTGGCGCCCGGCAGGCTCGTCCCCGACCGCGCCCTGGTCGCCGCCGTGCTCGCCGACCCCAAGTCGAAGAGTGCGCTCGCTGCCGTCAAGGACTTCACCGGCCGCGCGAGCCGGTCGCAGCTGGACCGCTGGTGGGCGGCGATCGAGGCCGGTCGCGCCGTCACGCAGCTCCCCCTGGAGCGCGCGACCGGCGGCGACACGCTCCCGCCGCCACGGGCGTGGGTCGATCGCAACCCCGAGGCCGACGCCCGTCTCAAGGCGGCGCGTCCCGTCGTGGAGCAGCGTGCGGAGGAGCTCCACATGCCGACCGAGAACCTGCTCACACCCGAGCTGCTGCGGCGCGTCGCATGGGCTCCGCCGCAGCCGCTGACCGCGGCATCCATCGGCGACGCGCTCGCGGCGCTCGGCGCGCGGCCCTGGCAGATTGCGCAGACCTCACAGGTGATCGCCGATGCCTTTGTGGGATCCGTGCAAGTGCCGTCGGAGGCGCCGGAAACGGCTTCGTAGGTTTCCCCCACCCGATTCCGACCGCTCCGCGCGCCCTCCTAGGCTGGCGCCATCCCTACTTTTGGAGGCAGAGTGGCCGAGATTTCGGACGTCTTCTTCGTCGATGGAATGCGCACCCCGTTCGGGCGCGCCGGCGAGAAAGGCATGTACTGGAACACCCGCGCGGACGACCTCGCCGTCAAGGCGACGATCGGGCTCATGGAGCGCAACCCCGGCGTCCCGAAGGACCGCATCGACGACGTCGCGATCGCCGCGACCAGCCAGACCGGCGACCAGGGCCTGACCCTCGGCCGCAGTGTCGCGATCCTCTCCGGGCTCCCCCAGACCGTTCCGGGTTTCGCGATCGACCGCATGTGCGCGGGCGCCATGACGAGCGTCACCACGATGGCCGGTTCGATCGGCGTCGGCATGTACGACCTCGCCCTGGCCGGCGGCGTCGAGCACATGGGCCACCACCCGATCGGTGCGAACGCCGACCCGAACCCGCGCTTCGTCGCGGAGAAGATGGTCGACCCCGGCGCGCTCAACATGGGCGTCACCGCCGAGCGCATCTTCGACCGGTTCCCGCACCTCACGAAGGAGCGTTCGGACCGTTACGGCATGCTGAGCCAGCACAAGGCGCAGGCGGCGTACGACGCCGGCAAGATCCAGCCCGACCTCGTCTCGGTCGCCACGAAGGACGCCGACGGCTCGTGGGGCCTCGCGACAGAGGACGAGGGCCGCCGCCCGCAGACCACGATGGAAGACCTCGCCGGCCTGAAGACGCCCTTCCGCCCCCACGGCCGCGTGAGCGCCGGCACGTCCTCACCCCTCACCGACGGCGCGACGATGTCGCTGCTCGCCGGCGGCGGAGCCGTCAAGGAGCTCGGCCTCAAGCCCAAGATGAAGCTCGTCTCGTTCGCCTTCGCCGGCGTGCAGCCCGAGATCATGGGCATCGGCCCGATCCCGTCGACCGAGAAGGCCCTGAAGAAGGCCGGCCTCACCATCGACGACATCGGCCTGTTCGAGCTGAACGAGGCGTTCGCCATCCAGGTGATCTCGCTGCTCGACCACTTCGGCATCGCCGACGACGAACCCCGGGTCAACCAGTGGGGCGGGGCCATCGCGCTCGGCCACCCGCTCGCCGCCTCGGGCGTGCGCCTCATGATCCAGCTCGCGGCCCAGTTCGCGGAGCGCCCCGACGTGCGCTACGGCCTGACCGCGATGTGCGTCGGCCTCGGCCAGGGCGGGTCGGTCATCTGGGAGAACCCCTCCTTCGACGGCAAGAAGAAGCGCTGAGGCATCGACGAATGACGAACTACGACGACATCGACTTCTCCCCCCTCCTCGCCGGCACCGAGGGCGAGGTGATCACGCACTCGCGGGTGCGCGACATCCGTCTTGCCTCCGGCAAGGTGCTCGCCCTCGTCACGCTCGACAACGGGCGCGACCACACCCGCCCGAACACGCTCGGCCCCGCCACGATGTTCCAGCTCGGCGAGACGCTCGAGGCGCTGAAGGCGCGCGCGGCCGCCGGCGAGATCCAGGCCGTCGGCATCACCGGCAAGCAGTACATCCTCGCGGCCGGCGCCGACCTCAGCGACATCAGCAAGGTCGGCTCGAAGGACGACGCCCGCATGGTGGCGCAGCTCGGCCACAAGGTGTTCGGCAAGCTCGCCGAGCTGGGCGTGCCCACGTTCGCCTTCGTCAACGGGCTCGCGCTCGGCGGCGGCCTCGAGGTCGCGCTGAACTCGACCTATCGGACGGTGGATGCCTCGGCCGCGGCGATCGCGCTCCCCGAGGTGTTCCTCGGCATCATCCCCGGCTGGGGCGGCGCATACCTGCTGCCGAACCTCATCGGCATCGAGAACGCGCTCGAAGTCGTGATCTCGAACCCGCTGAAGCAGAACCGCATGCTCAAGCCGCAGCAGGCGTTCGACTACGGCATCGTGGACGCGATCTTCCCCGCCGCGAACTACCTCGAGGACTCGCTGGCCTGGGCCGACGGCGTGCTGGGCGGAAAGATCAAGGTCGACCGCAAGAACGAGCCGGGCAAGATCGAGCGCCTCACCAAGTGGCCGATCGCCGTCAAGATGGCGCGCGGCATGCTCGAGTCGAAGATCGGCACCGTGCCGAAGTCCCCGTACGTGGCCCTGGACCTCCTCGACAAGGCGCGGAACGGATCGAAGGCCGAAGGCTTCGCACGTGAGGACGAGGCACTCGCCGAGCTCGTCACGGGCGACCAGTTCGCAGCATCCATTTACGCGTTCGATCTGGTGCAGAAGCGCGCCAAGCGTCCGGTCGGCGCCCCCGACAAGGAGCTCGCGAAGAAGGTGACCAAGGTCGGCATCATCGGCGCCGGCCTGATGGCGAGCCAGTTCGCGCTGCTGTTCGTGCGCAAGCTGCAGGTGCCGGTGCTCATCACCGACCTCGACCAGGCGCGTGTCGACAAAGGCGTGGCGTACATCCACGACGAGATCGGCAAGCTCGAGGCGAAGGGCCGCCTCGACGGCGACTCCGCCAACAAGCTGCGGGCGCTCGTGACCGGCACGACCGACAAGAGCCTCTACGCCGACTGCGACTTCGTGATCGAGGCCGTGTTCGAAGAGGTCGGCGTCAAGCAGCAGGTGTTCGGCGAGATCGAGCAGATCATCGCCGAGGACGCGATCCTCGCCACCAACACGTCGTCGCTGTCGGTCGAGGAGATCGGCGCGAAGCTCGCCCACCCCGAGCGCCTCGTCGGCTTCCACTTCTTCAACCCGGTCGCGGTCATGCCGCTCATCGAGATCGTGAAGACGCCGCAGACATCGGAGGCCGCGCTCTCGACCGCGTTCGTCGTCGCGAAGAACCTGGGCAAGAACGCGGTCCTCACCGCCGACGCCCCGGGCTTCGTGGTCAACCGACTGCTCGCCAAGGTCATGGGCGAGGCCGCCCGCGCCGTCTACGAGGGCACGCCCGTCGCGGACGTCGAGAAGGCGTTCGCGCCGCTCGGCCTGCCGATGGGGCCGTTCCAGCTCATCGACCTGGTGGGGTGGAAGGTCGCCGCACACGTGCAGGACACGATGGTGCGCGCCTTCCCCGACCGCTTCTACGCGAACGAGAACTTCCACGCGCTCGCTGAGCTCCCCGAGGTCGTCGAGAAGGACAGGGGCGGCCGCGTGACCGGCTGGACCAAGGCGGCGGAGAAGATCCTGAAGCCCGCCGTGGGCTCCTCGCCGGCTTCTGCCGACGTCATCCTGCGCCGGGTGCAGGACGGCCTCGCGCAGGAGATCAAGATCATGCTCGACGAGGGCGTGGTCCCCGAGGTCGAGGACATCGATCTCTGCCTCATCCTCGGCGCGGGCTGGCCGTTCATCGACGGCGGCGCATCGCCCTACCTCGACCGAGAGGGCGCGTCCGCGCGCGTCTTCGGCGACACCTTCCACCACCCGGTGATCAAGGGCATCGCCGGCTGAGGCCGCGAACACCGCAAGGGCGCATCCTCCTCGGAGGATGCGCCCTTCTCGTCGATCGTCGCGTGATGCGACCGCGGTGTTTAGCGGCGCTCCTCGCGGGAGAGCGTCGGGATCACCGGGATCTCGCTCGTCTGCGCGCCGCGCGCGACGGGGATGCGGGTGCCCAGCACCTGCGCGACGACATCCTGCGCGATCTTCGCCGGGGTGAGGCCGGCGTCCTCGAGGATCTGCTCGCGGCTCGCGTGGTCGATGAACTCGTCGGGCACGCCCAGCTCGTCGACCGCCGTGTCGACGCCCGCTTCGCGCAGCACCTGGCGCACGCGCGTGCCGATGCCGCCGACACGGATGCCGTCCTCGATCGTGATCACGAGACGGTGGGATGCTGCGAGCTCGACGATCGACGGCTGCACCGGCACGACCCACCGCGGGTCGACGACGGTGGCGCCGATGCCCTGCGCGCGCAGGCGCTCGGCGACGTCGACAGCGGTGTGGGCCATCGGGCCGATGCCGACCAGCAGCACGTCCTGGGCGTCGGAGCGCACGAGCACGTCCACGCCGTCCTCGAGGCGCTCCAGAGCCGGAAGCTCGGGGCTGACGCCGCCCTTCGGGAAGCGGATCACGGTGGGCGCGTCGTCGACGGCCACGGCCTCGTTCAGCTCCTCGCGCAGGCGTGCCTCGTCGCGAGGCACCGCGATGCGGATGTGCGGCACGATCTGCAGCATCGCGAGGTCCCAGATGCCGTGGTGGCTCGGCCCGTCCGGGCCCGTGACACCGGCACGATCGAGCACGAACGTGACGCCCGCGCGGTGGAGCGCGACATCCATCAGCACCTGATCGAACGCGCGGTTCATGAACGTCGCGTAGATTGCGACGACCGGGTGCAGGCCCCCGAAAGCGAGGCCGGCCGCCGAGGCGACGGCGTGCTGCTCGGCGATGCCGACGTCGTACACGCGATCGGGGAAGCGCTGCGCGAACGGCAGCAGACCCGTGGGGCGCAGCATGGCCGCGGTCATCGCGATCACGTCGTCGCGCCCGTCGCCCACGTGGACGAGCTCGTCGGCGAAGACGTCGGTCCAGGCGGTGCCCCCGGCCGCACCGAGGGACTCGCCGGTGATCGGGTCGATCCTGCCCACCGCGTGGAACTGGTCGGCCTCGTCCTCGAGGGCGGGCGCGTAGCCGCGGCCCTTCTCGGTGATCGCGTGGACGATGACGGGCGCGCCGTACTCCTTGGCGAGTTCCAGCGTCTCGATGAGGGTGGGCAGATCGTGCCCGTCGACGGGCCCGAGGTACTTGATGTCGAGGTTCGAATACAGCGCGGCGTTGTTCGTGAACCGGGACAGGAACCCGTGCGTGCCGCCGCGAACACCGCGGTAGACGGCGCGGGCGGCGGGCCCGAGCTTGCGGAACAGCGTGTCGGAGCCGCGGTGCAGGTTGCGGTACGAATCGGCGGTGCGGACGCGGTTGAGGTACCGCGCCATGCCGCCGATGGTCGGAGCGTACGAGCGCCCGTTGTCGTTGACGACGATGACGAGGTTGCGATCGTTGTCGTCGGAGATGTTGTTGAGCGCCTCCCACGTCATGCCGCCGGTGAGCGCGCCGTCGCCGACGACGGCGACCACGTGCCGGTCCTTGCGGCCGGTGCGGGTCAGGGCGCGCGAGACGCCGTCCGCCCAGCTCAGGGAGCTCGAGGCGTGGGACGACTCGACCACGTCGTGCGGGCTCTCGGACCGCTGCGGGTAGCCCGCGAGTCCTTCGCGTGCCCGCAGCTTCGTGAAGTCCTGGCGCCCGGTGAGGAGCTTGTGCACGTACGACTGGTGCCCGGTGTCGAAGATCATGGGATCGTTCGGCGAGTCGAACACGCGGTGCAGCGCGATCGTGAGCTCGACGACACCGAGGTTGGGGCCCAGGTGACCGCCCGTGCGTGCGACGTTCTCGACGAGGAAGCCGCGGATCTCGCCCGCGAGCTGCTCGAGCTGATCGAGGCTCAGTGCGTCGAGGTCACGGGGTCCGGTGATGGACGACAGCAGCGACATCCCCGCTCCTTTCCGGCCCCGGAAGGGCTCTGCAAGTCTACCCGGGGCATGAAGGGGGACCGGATGCCGCAGCATCCGGTCCCCCGTGAATCACCTGTCAGACCAGCGAACGCAGCACGTACTGCAGGATGCCGCCGTTGCGGTAGTAGTCGGCCTCGCCGGGCGTGTCGATGCGGACGACCGCGTCGAACTCGACCGTCTGCTTGCCCTCGGGCGAGAACTCGCTGGGCTCGGCCGTGACCTTGACCGTCTTCGGCGTGACGCCCTCGTTGAGCTGCTCGAGACCCGAGATCGAGACGATCTCGGTGCCGTCCAGGCCCAGCGACTTCCAGCTCTCGCCGGCCGGGAACTGCAGCGGCACGACGCCCATGCCGATGAGGTTCGACCGGTGGATGCGCTCGAAGCTCTCGGTGATGACCGCCTTCACGCCGAGCAGGCTCGTGCCCTTGGCCGCCCAGTCGCGCGACGAGCCGGAGCCGTACTCCTTGCCGCCGAACACGACGAGCGGGGTGCCCTGCGCCTGGTAGTTCTGGCTCGCGTCGTAGATGTAGGACTGCGGGCCGCCCTCCTGCGTGAAGTCGCGCGTGAAGCCGCCCTCGACGATCTGGCCGTCGTTGACCGCGGCGACCAGCTCGTTCTTGAGGCGGATGTTGGCGAAGGTGCCGCGGATCATGACCTCGTGGTTGCCGCGGCGCGAGCCGTAGGAGTTGAAGTCCTTCTGCGAGACGCCGTGCTCGGTGAGGTACTGGGCCGCGGGCGTACCGGCCTTGATGTTGCCGGCGGGCGAGATGTGGTCGGTCGTGACCGAGTCGCCGAGGGTCGCCATGACGCGCGCGCCCGAGATGTCGGCGACCGGGGTCAGGTCCATCGACATGCCGTCGAAGTACGGGGCCTTGCGGACGTACGTCGAGTCGGCGTCCCACTCGAACACCGGGCCCTCGGGCGTCGGCAGGTTCTTCCACCGCTCGTCGCCCTCGAAGACCGTGGCGTACTGCGTGATGAACTGCTCACGCGAGATCGAGGTGTCGATGATCTGCTGGACCTCTTCCGGCGACGGCCAGATGTCCTTGAGGAACACGTCGTTGCCGTCGGTGTCCTTGCCGAGCGGGTCGGTCTCGAAGTCGAAGTTCATCGAGCCGGCCAGCGCGTACGCCACGACGAGGGGCGGCGAGGCGAGGTAGTTCATCTTGACGTCGGGGCTGATGCGGCCCTCGAAGTTGCGGTTGCCCGAGAGGACGGCGGTGACCGCGAGGTCGTTGTCGTTGATCGCCTCGGAGACCTCCTCGATGAGGGGGCCCGAGTTGCCGATGCAGATCGTGCAGCCGTACCCGACGGTGAAGAAGTCGAGGCCCTCGAGGGCCTTGTCAAGGCCGGACTTCTCGTAGTAGTCGGTGACGACCTTCGAGCCGGGGCCCAGCGTCGTCTTGACCCACGGCTTGCGCTTCAGGCCCTTGTCGACCGCCTTCTTGGCGAGCAGACCCGCCGCGATCATCACGGAGGGGTTGGACGTGTTCGTGCACGAGGTGATGGCGGCCAGGGTCACGGCGCCGTTGTCGAGGATGTACGCCTCGCCATCGGGCGTGGTGACCTTGACCGGCTTGGACGCCGTCGCGGGCGCGCCGCTGTTGATGTGCACCGGACGCGTCGTCGTCGGCTCCTCCTCGCCGGGCACGATGCCGGGGTCGGAAGCCGGGAACGAGTGCTTCGACTCGAGGTCGACGATGTCGTCGCTCGTCGAGGCCGTCGCGTAGTTGACGATGTCCTTCTCGAACTGCGACTTCGCCTCGGACAGCAGGATGCGGTCCTGCGGGCGCTTCGGGCCGGCGATCGAGGGGACGACGGTGCCGAGGTCGAGCTCCATGTACTCGCTGAAGACGAGTTCCCGGGCCGGGTCGTGCCAGAGCGCCTGCTCCTTGGCGTACGCCTCGACGAGCGCGACCGCGTCCTCGTCGCGGCCGGTGAGACGCAGGTAGTCGAGCGTGACGTCGTCGATCGGGAACATCGCGGCGGTCGAGCCGAACTCGGGGCTCATGTTGCCGATGGTGGCGCGGTTCGCGAGCGGCACCGAGGCGACGCCCTCGCCGTAGAACTCGACGAACTTGCCCACGACGCCGTGCTTGCGCAGCATGTCGGTGATCGTCAGCACGACGTCGGTCGCCGTGACGCCGGCCGGGATCGAGCCGGTGAGCTTGAAGCCCACGACGCGCGGGATGAGCATCGACACGGGCTGGCCGAGCATCGCGGCCTCGGCCTCGATGCCGCCGACGCCCCAGCCGAGCACGCCGAGCCCGTTGACCATCGTGGTGTGCGAGTCGGTGCCGACACAGGTGTCGGGGTAGGCGCGGAGCACGCCGTTCACCTGGCGGTCGTAGATGACCTTCGCGAGGTGCTCGATGTTCACCTGGTGCACGATGCCGGTGCCCGGGGGGACGACCTTGAAGTCGTCGAACGCCGTCTGGCCCCAGCGCAGGAACTGGTACCGCTCGCCGTTGCGCTCGTACTCGATCTCGACGTTGCGCTCGAGGGCGTCCTCGCGGCCGAAGAGGTCGGCGATGACCGAGTGGTCGATGACCATCTCAGCGGGCGACAGCGGGTTGATCCGGTTCGGGTCGCCGCCGAGCGCCGTGACGGCCTCGCGCATGGTGGCGAGGTCGACGATGCACGGGACGCCGGTGAAGTCCTGCATCACGACGCGGGCGGGCGTGAACTGGATCTCGGTGTCGGGTTCGGCCGCGGCATCCCACGACCCCAGCGCCTGGATCTGCTCCTTCGTCACGTTGGCGCCGTCCTCGGTGCGCAGAAGATTCTCCAGCAGCACCTTGAGGCTGAACGGGAGCTTCTCGTAACCCTCGACCTTGTCGATGCGGAAGATCTCGTAGTCGGTGCTGCCGACCGTCAGGGTGCTCTTCGCACCAAAGCTGTTCACGGTGGACACGAATCCGTCTCCTCTTGATCGGATGGAAGCGACAAGCCACTCCATCTTGCTCGCCGCACAGGTGCGCGTGCCAGCAAGGCG
>DATEOM010000177.1:0-3180 GCA_035274105.1 Microbacterium sp. | reverse complement strand
GGGGATCGGGCCCATGCCGGGGATGTTCGGCACGCCGCCGCGCGCGACGGTCTTCATCATCTTCGCGGCCTGGTCGAACCGCTGCACGAGCTGGTTGACGTCGGTCACGGTCATGCCCGAACCGCGCGCGATGCGCAGGCGGCGGGAGCCGTTGAGCAGCTTCGTGTTGCGGCGCTCGGCGGGGGTCATCGAGCGGATGATCGCCTCGGTGCGGTCGATCTCACGCTCGTCGAAGTCGTCGAGCTGCTGCTTCATCTGGCCCATGCCCGGGAGCATCCCGAGCATCTTCTTCATCGAGCCCATCTTGCGCATCTGCTGCATCTGCTCGAGGAAGTCCTCGAGCGTGAACTGCTCGGTCGCGAGCTTCTCGGCGACCTTGAGCGCCTCGGCCTCGTCGAAGGCCTGCTGCGCCTGCTCGATGAGCGTGAGGATGTCGCCCAGGTCGAGGATGCGCGAGGCCATGCGGTCGGGGTGGAACGCCTCGAGGTCGTCGAGACCCTCACCCGTCGACGCGAAGATGATCGGTCGCCCGGTCACGGAGGCGACCGACAGCGCGGCGCCGCCGCGCGCGTCGCCGTCCAGCTTCGAGAGCACCACACCCGTGAAGTCGACGCCGTCCTGGAAGGCCTTCGCCGTGTTGACGGCATCCTGTCCGATCATGGCGTCGATGACGAACAGCACCTCGTCGGGATCCGTCGCCTTGCGGATGTCGGCGGCCTGCTTCATCAGCTCGGCGTCGACGCCGAGGCGGCCCGCGGTGTCGATGATGACGATGTCGTGCTGCTGGCGGCGGGCGATCTCGACGCCGTCCCTGGCGACCTTGACCGGGTCCCCGACGCCATTGCCCGGCTCGGGCGCATAGATGGCGGCACCGGCGCGCTCGGCGACGACCTGCAGCTGGTTGACGGCGTTGGGGCGCTGGAGGTCGGCGGCGATGAGGAGCGGCGTGTGGCCGTCCTTCTCGAGCATCTTGGCGAGCTTGCCGGCGAACGTGGTCTTACCCGAGCCCTGGAGGCCCGCGAGCATGATCACCGTCGGCGGGTTCTTGGCGAACTGCAGTCGGCGCTGCTCGCCACCGAGGATCGCGATGAGCTCCTCGTTGACGATCTGCACGACCTGCTGGGCCGGGTTCAGCGCCTTGTTGACCTCGTCGCCGAGGGCGCGCTCGCGCACCTTGGCGGTGAACTCCTTGACGACGGGCAGCGCCACGTCGGCATCGAGCAGGGCGCGCCGGATCTCGCGGACCGTGCCGTCGACGTCCGCGGGCGTGAGCTTGCCCTTGGTGCGGAGGTTGCGGAAGGTCTCGGTGAGCCGGTCGGAGAGAGTGCCGAAAGTAGCCATGATGCCCCGATTCTACGGGAGCCCGCCGCGTGCTTCGCCGTGGGGTCCCCGTCTTCAGGCGTGGGCGCCCTCCGGCGCCCGCTCGTAGCCGTAGGGCGTGAGCGTCAGCTCCGCCTGACCGCCGGTGAGGGCCCGCAGATCGAGCACGTAGCGCGCGAGTTCCGCGTCGGGGACGGTCGCGATGACGCGGGTGCGCCCATCCGCGTCCGTCTCCGTTCCGACCACGCGACCGCGTCGCCCGGAGAGGTCCGTCAGCACCTGTCCCTGCCCCGCGGCGGGCACGATGACGACGACGGTGGAGACAGGTTCGAGCAGGACGGCGCCCGCTTGCGCGAGAGCCGTCTTGACCCCCATCGCAGCCGCCGTGCGGAAGGCCATCTCCGACGAGTCGACGGAGTGCGACTTGCCGTCGTACAGTTCGACGCGCACGTCGACGACGGGATGCCCGAGTGTGCCCCCGGCGGCGAGGGCGTCGCGGACGCCCTTCTCGACGGCAGGGATGTAGGAGCGCGGCACAGCACCGCCGACCACCGAGTCGACGAACTCGAATCCTCCCCCGGGAGGAAGCGGAGCGACGCGCAGCATGACGACGGCGAACTGCCCGTGTCCGCCCGACTGCTTCTTGAGCTTCCCCTCGGCCGACGCGCCGTGCGCGATGGTCTCGCGATAGGCGACGGGCGCTGGGCCGGTCGTGACATGCACGCCGAGCACGCGAGCGAGCCGCTCGACGGCGACCGCCACGTGGGTGTCGCCGAGTCCGCGCAGTATCGTGTCGGGCCCCGCGCGGTCGACGACGAGAGTAGGGTCCTCGGCCAGGAGGCGGCCGAGTGCGGTCGTGAGCTTGGTGTCGTCGGACTGCGACACCGGCTGCAGGCTCATCGCGAACACGGGCGGCCGAGGGGGCAGCCGCTCGGGGCGGGCCTTCGTCTGCGTCCGGCTCCACAGCAGCGAGCCCGACGGCGTGCCGGCGAGCTTGGCGACGGCTCCGATCTCGCCGGCGCGCAGCGCGTCCACCGGCAGGTGATCGGCACCCCGCAGCCGGAACAGCCCCGGCATCCGCTCCTCGACGCCCGTCGTCGCATTGCGCAGGCGGTCACCCGGACGCAGGATCCCGGACAGCACCTTCAGCATCGCGATCTGCCCCACGAACGGGTCGGCCACGGTGCGGAAGACGTGCACGAGTTTGTCCCCAGCCGGGTCGGGCGCCACGTCGTGCTCGCTGCCTCCCCCGCCGTCGTCGTCCACGCCCAGCACGATGGTGCTGTCGCGGTCGGCCACGGCGGGCGCGAGCTCGCACAGCAGATCCAGAACGCGATCGACGCCGGTGCCGGTCGTGGCAGAGCACACCACGACGGGCACGCCCTCGCCGGCCGCGACGGTGCGAGCGAGGGTGCGCCCGAGTTCGGCCGCGGCCGGCTCGTGTCCCTCGAGGTACGCCTCGAGCTGCTCGTCGTCGCGCGACACGATCTCCTCGGTCACCTCCTGGTGGAGGCGATGCTCCTCCTCCGCCAGGTCGGCCGGCACGGGCTCTGCGTGGTGACCGCCGTCGGCGTCGTAGAGCACGGCCTGCTCGGTCAGCACGTCGGCGACCCCCTGGAAGGACTGCGCCTCTCCCACCGGCAGCTCGAGCGCCCAGATGCGCTCGCCGAACTCTCCGCGAAGCTGATCGAGCGCGGCGCGGAACGACGCCCTCGCGCGGTCCTCTTGCGTCACGACGACGACCCGCGCGACGCCCGCGGCCTCCGCGGCCCCCCACGCGGCGCGGGCGCCGGCGGTCACACCGTCGATGGCGCTGACCACGAGCACCGCCACGTCCGCGACCGCGAGCGCCGCGTCGAC
>DATEOM010000176.1:0-8445 GCA_035274105.1 Microbacterium sp. | reverse complement strand
CGCGGCCCTCGTCGGTGAACGCCCACGCCTCCGCCTCGGCCGGAGTCGGGCCGCCACCGCCCGCGAGGTGCAGGCCGAGGCCGAGCAGGCCGCCGTCCCAGCCGACGCCCGTCGCCCCTGGGCCATAGACGTCCCAGAATTCGGCCGGAATGTCTTCGGTGCGGGCGATGTGCTCGAGTTCGAACCGTGTGGCGTCCGCACCCTCCGCGGTGAGGCGCACGGTGAGCCAGGTCACGCCGCCGCCGTACTCCCACGTGGCCTTGTAGTGGGCGGCGCCGTTCGCGGGAGGCGCGCACTCCTGGATCTCGCCGCCCGCATTGCCCTCGATCTGGTAGCGGCCACCGAGCGCGAGCTCTCCCGAGATGGGCTGGAACCACCGCGCGATGCGGTCGGCGTTCGTGACGGCATCCCACACGTCGTCGATGGGGGACGGGTACGTCTGCGCGAGCGTCTGCACCCGCGACGGGAAGCCGTCGACCTCTTCGCTCTCGATCTCGCGCGTCACTGCGGCGAGCTGGCTCTGTGCGTCGACCATGTCATTCCTCCTGGGGTTCGGTCGTGTCGGATTCTTCGATGTCGGCATCCGGCTCCTGCTCAGCCGCGATGCGACGGGCGCGTCGCCCGCGGGCGAGTTCGGTGCCGAGCGCGTCGATGTGCGGCTGCCAGAACCGCCGGAACGGGTCGAACCACGCCGCGGCGCTCTCGAGCGGATCGGGGGCGATCGCGTAGAGGCGCCGCGCGCCGTCCGGGCGCACGGTCGCGAAGCCCGACTCGCGCAGCACTCTGAGGTGCTGGGAGACCGCGGGCTGCGAGATGCCGAACTCGCGCTGCACGGATTCGCCGAGCGCGCCGGCGCTGCGCTCGCCCTCCGCAAGGAGTTCGAGGATGCGCCGGCGCACCGGGTCTCCGAGGATGTCGAGCGCGTGCATGCCTCAATGATTGCGCTCACGCTTATATAAGTCAATACCAATACTCGCATCCGGCGAACGGGGTGGCTCGTAGGATCGGTCCATGGCTGCAGACACCCCCGACCTCCCGCCCATCGCGATCCTGGGCGCCGGCTCGATGGGTGGCGCGATCGCCCGCGGCCTCTCGCGCTCAGGGCTTGCGGCCGGGGGAGTGACGACGACGAACCGCTCCCGCGCGAAGGCGGCCGAGCTCGACGGGCTCCCGAGCGTGACGAGCGTCGCCCTCGAGGCGGATCCGAGGGGGAACACGGATGCTGCGACCGCAGCCCGCGTCGTGCTCGTCGGCGTCAAGCCGGTCATGGTGCCGGATCTGCTGCGGGAGATCGCGCCGGCCCTGCAGCCCGGCACCATCGTGGTGAGCCTCGCCGCGGGCGTGACCATCGCGACGTTCGAGGAGATCCTCGGTGACGGCGTCGCCGTGCTCCGTTCCATGCCGAACACTCCGGCGCTCGTCGGTCGCGGCGTCACGGGCCTCGCGGCCGGATCCCACGCCGACCAGAATGCGGTCGCCACGGTTCGCCGGCTGTTCGAGACGGTCGGAACCGTCATCGACGTGCCCGAGTCGCAGATCGACGCGCTGTCGACGATCTCGGGCTCCGGTCCCGCCTACTTCTTCCTGCTCGTGGAGGAGTTCACGAAGGCAGCGATCGGCAAGGGGTTCGCGGCGCCGGAGGCACGGCTCATGGCCGAGCAGACCTTCATCGGCGCCGCGGCGCTGCTCGAGGCATCCGGTGACGACCCGGCGGAGCTGCGTCGACGCGTGACCAGCCCGAAGGGCACCACCGAGCGCGCCGTGGCCGTGCTGCAGGGCGCGCGCCTCGATGACGTTTTCGCCGTGGCGACGGATGCCGCCCTCGCCCGCGCGAAGGAGCTCGCGGCCGGGGGATGAAGCGGGGCGTCGTCAGTCCTGGGGCTGCGTCATGTACCACTCGGTGAAGGAGCGGGCGCGGCCGTCCTCGTCGAGGTCGATGACCCACAGGTTGCGGTACGAGCGCGTCTCGGGCCGGTCGGCGTCGGGTGCGTAGACGGTGCGGCCCTCGATGAAGACCCGGTCGCCATCGACGCCGGACACCTCCCACTCGAAGGTGTAGGAGCCGGGCTCGTCGCGTGCCTCGAGCCACCCGTCGACGATCTCGTCGACGCCGGCCCACGGCTCGCCCCACGGCTGGGTCGCGTACACCGCCTCGTCGGTGAACAATCCCCGGATGTCGTCGGGGTCGTTGGTCTGCCAGGCGTTCTCGTAGGCGGCGACCCAGCGTCGAGCCGCGGCATCCGTGCTGTTGCGGTCAGTCATGCCGCGAGTATCCCTCGCGGGTGCGACATCCGGAAGATCAGCGCTCGAGGGAGGCGAAGCGCTCGATGTCGGAATTCGTGCCCGACACGATGATGAGGTCGTGGTTGGTGACCACGGTGTTCGCCTCCGCGTAGCGGAACGGCTTGCCGGGGCTCTTCACGCCCACGACGGTCACGTTGTACTTCGTGCGCACGCCCGACTCGTTGAGGCCGACCCCTCGGATGAACTTCGGCGGATACAGCTTGGCGAGGGCGAAGTCGTCGTCGAACCGGATGAAGTCGAGCATGCGCCCGCTGACGAGGTGCGCAACGCGCTCGCCGGCCTCGCGCTCGGGATAGATCACATGGTTGGCGCCGACGCGGGCGAGGATCTTGCCGTGCGACTGCGACACCGCCTTCGCCCAGATCTGCGGCACCTTGAGGTCGACGAGGTTGGCGGTGATGAGGACGGATGCCTCGATCGACGAGCCGACCGCGACGACGGCGACCGAGAAGTCCTGGGCGCCGATCTGCTTCAGCGCGTCGATGTTGCGCGCGTCGGCCTGGACGGTGTGGGTGACACGCTCCGACCACTTCTGCACGAGGTCGAGATTGTCGTCGATGGCGAGGACCTCGCGGTCGAGCCTGTCGAGCTCTCCCGCGCAGGCGGCGCCGAAGCGCCCGAGTCCGATCACGAGAACGGGCGCATCGCCCCTCATCCGCTCAACCAACGATCGGCCTTTCCACGGGCAGCGAGTACAGCTGCGATCGGGATGACGCGGCCACCGCCGCGGCGAGTGTCACTGTACCAACGCGACCCATGACGATCGTGATGGCGAGGACGTAGACGGCGGGATCGGGCAGCTCCGCCGTAAGGCCCGTCGAGAGGCCCACGGTGGCGAAGCCCGAGATCACGTCGAAGAGCACGTCGCCGAGATCGGCCTTCGTGATCTGCGTGATGATGATGGTCGAGATCGCGACGATGGTCGCGCCCCACGCCACGACCGAGAGCGCGACGCGCAGCACGTCGCTCGGGATGCGGCGGGCGAACACCTGGTTCGACGCGCGGCCCTTCGCCTCGGAGATCACCGCGAGCGCGATGACCGCGAGCGTCGTGACCTTGATGCCGCCGGCGGTCGACGCCGAGCCGCCGCCGACGAACATGAGCATGCAGGCGACGAGGAGGCTGGACTGGTTCAACTGTCCGATGTCGAGGATCGCGAACCCGCCGGATCTCGTCATCGCCGATAGGAAGAACGCCTGGAACGTGGTGTCCCACGCGTCATTGGTGCCGAGCGTCAGCAGGTTGTCGTACTCGAGGACGAGGAACACCACGCCGCCGAGGAAGAACAGCGTCACCGTCGTGATGATGGTCAGCTTCGCGTGCAGCGACCACCGGCGCACCCGCCACCGCTGCCGCAGCAGCGTGTAGATGACGGGGAATCCGATCGAGCCGAGGAAGACGCCCGCCATCAGGACGGTCAGGAAGAAGTAGTCGTGCCGGAAGGGCTCGAGGCCCTCGGCGTTCGGGGTGAACCCCGTGTTGGTGAACGACATCGCCGCGTAGAACGGCGCCTCCCAGAGCGCGACGTGCCACGGGACGCCCGCGACGATCAGACCGGGGTACAGGAGGATCGCGATGATCGTCTCGATCACCAACGTCGACAGCGCGACCGTCGCGAGCAGGCTGCCGATCTGGCCGAGCTGCACGGTCTGCCCCTCGTTGACGGGCCCGCCGTGGGTGCGCAGCGGATTCGAGTCGCTCGCGGCGATGAGCTTCGCGCGCAGCCCGAGCCGCCGCGAGATCACGAGGCCGAGGATGGAAGCAAGCGTCAGCACGCCGAGGGCACCGATCTGCACGCCGACGAACACCAGCACGTGACCGAACGGCGACCAGTGGGTCGCCATGTCGACCGTGGCGAGTCCGGTGACGCAGATCGTCGACACGGCGGTGAAGAAGGCATCGGCGAAGGGAGTGGCCTGACCGTTCGCCGCCGCGACCGGAAGCGAGAACAGTCCGGTGAACACCAGGATCAGCGAGAGGAAGATGATGATCGCGAATCGGGCGGGGGAGCGCTGCGTCAGTTCGCGGAAGAACTCCATGAACCCGTGGCCCAGGGCGCGCAGCCGGCTCACGCCTGAGACGGGGGCGGCGCGCCTGCCATCCGTCATACGGGGTTCCTCCTGGTGCGAACGGTCCTCGTGCGGGCGGCCCGGCGGTCTCGCTCATGGTACTCCGCTGGGCTCCCGACTAATCTGAGCACATGGCGGACATCTTCGACGTGATCGCGGACGGAACGCGTCGCGACATCCTGCGACTGCTGCTCGATCGATCATCCGCCGGAGAACGCGGCACCAGCGTGTCGCACATCGTGACCGAGCTGGGCGCCAGCCAGCCGACGGTCTCGAAGCACCTCAAGGTGCTGCGCGACGCCCACCTCGTCTCGGTGCGCGAGGAGGGGCAGCACCGCTACTACAGCCTTTCGGCCGCGCCCCTCGACGAGGTCGACGACTGGCTCGTGCCGTTCCTCGACGACGACAGCGCGCTCGAGCCCGACGGGATCGCGGCTGCCCTGCCCGACTCCGCCGCGCACGCCGCCGAGGTCGTGGGTCGTGCCGCAGCCTCCGCGAAGCACGCCCTCGAGAACGCCTTCAAGCGCCTCCCGGGCCGCTGAGACGAGGTCGTCTCATCAATTGATGTGGTCGATTGCAGCCAGTTAGCATTGCGGTGCGCAGAACGCGCCTTCCGATGGGAAGCGTCGGCCCGTTGGGAGGAATGGTGGCCATCAGCAGTGCACCCGCCGGCTCACCCGGCCACCGCCTCGTTCCGAACTCCCCGGAGCTCGGCGGACAGTCGCTCGCGGATTACGCCACGAACATTCTGCGCGACCGGTTGATCGTGCTCGACATCCCGCCGGGCACGCCGATCAACGATGAGCTCATCGGCAGAGAGCTCGGGATCGGGCGAACCCCCGTCCGGGAGGCGATCAAGCGTCTCGAGTCCGAGCATCTGGTGTCGGTGTACGCACGGCGCGGAACCTTCGCCTCGGTCGTCGATATCACTGACCTCGCCGAGATCGCAGAGATCCGGGCGCAGCTCGAGCCTCTCGCCGCCGCCCGAGCGGCAGCACACGCATCACCGCAGCAGCGGCGCGACCTCGCGGATCTGGCCGACAGACTCGATCGTGTCGACTTCGGGACAAGCCTCTCGACGGACCTGATGCGCTACGACCTCGACGTGCATCGGAGCATCTACGCGGCCAACGGCAGCCGCCACTTGCAAGAACTGCTGATCACGTACGACAACCTCGCGACACGGATCTGGTGCCTCGTCATCGACCGTCTCCCCGAAGTCGGCGGGCACATCGCCGAACACGTTGCGCTCCTCCGCGCGATCGTCGACGAGCGCGCCGATGACGCGCGCCAGATCGCGCACGACCACGTCATCTCTTTCGAGCGTCTCGTCCGCTCCGTCATCTGAGATCGCCCAGCCCCGACCGCGAGGGAGGCGATCGTCGCGCCCGCGACGTCGACGGCGGCAACGCGCGTTGACACCGGCGGCGGGGCGGCCTAGGCTCTGACACCAGATAGATATATCAGTCCGCGTTCACATGGAGCTGCCGATGACCCGCTCGAACATCGATACCGTAACCGGTGTCCTCGATGCCCCACTGATCGACGTAGATCCCGAGGTACACGCCGCCATCGTCGCCGAGCTCTCGCGCCAGCGCGGCACCCTCGAGATGATCGCGAGCGAGAACTTCGCGCCGCTCGCGGTGCTGGAGGCGCAGGGCTCGGTGCTCACCAACAAGTACGCAGAGGGGTACCCCGGCCGTCGCTACTATGGCGGTTGCGAGCACGTCGATGTCATCGAACAACTCGCTATTGATCGGCTCAAGGCGTTGTTCGGTGCCGAGTACGCCAACGTCCAACCCCACTCCGGGGCACAGGCCAATGCGGCGGCGATGTCCGCCCTGCTCTCCCCCGGCGACACGATCCTAGGACTCGACCTCGCGCACGGGGGTCACCTCACGCACGGCATGCACTTGAACTTCTCGGGCAAGCTCTACAACGCAATCGCCTATCACGTGCGGGAGGACTCGCACCTCGTCGACTACGACGAGATCGAGCGCCTGGCGGTGGAGCACCGCCCTCGCCTGATCGTCGCGGGATGGTCGGCGTACCCCCGGCAACTCGACTTCGCCGAGTTCCGCCGCATCGCCGATCTGGTGGGCGCGTATCTCATGGTCGACATGGCGCACTTCGCCGGCCTTGTCGCGGCCGGGCTGCATCCGAACCCGGCGCCGCATGCCCACGTCGTCACATCAACAACGCACAAGACCCTCGGCGGTCCCCGCGGCGGGGTGATCCTGGCCACGGCTGACCTCGGGCGACGTTTCAACAGCTCAGTCTTCCCCGGTCAACAGGGCGGGCCGCTCGAGCACGTGATCGCGGGTAAGGCCGTGGCGTTCAAACTCGCCGCTGAGCCCGAATTCCGCGACCGGCAGGAACGGACGCTGCGCGGCGCCCGGATCATTGCGGAGCGGCTCACGCAACCGGATGCGATGGCCGCCGGCATCGGTGTGGTCAGCGGGGGCACAGAGGTGCACCTCGTCCTCGTCGATCTGCGCCACTCGGAGCTCGATGGCCAGCAGGCGGAGAACCGGCTGCACGAGATCGGCATCACGGTCAACCGCAACGCGGTGCCGTTCGACCCTCGCCCGCCCATGATCAGCTCGGGCGTGCGCATCGGCACGCCGGCCCTCGCCGCTCGCGGTTTCGGCGATGACGAGTTCCGCATCGTCGCAGATCTCATCGCCACCGCACTGCAGCCTGGTCTCGACGCGCGCGCGGTGCTGACCCTCTCTGAACAGGTGAGCGCGCTGGCCGATGCTTTTCCGCTCTACGACGGCGCCGGACGGTGACACCCACCATGGGATTCCCCTCACCGCGCACTCCCGGAGCGGGCCTCCCAGAGCACCCGCGCTTTCTCTGGGAACACCCGGAGCCGAAGAAGAACTACGACGTCGTCATCGTCGGGGGCGGCGGCCACGGCCTCGCGACCGCGCACTACTTGGTGAAGCATCACGGCATCACCGACATCGCCGTGATCGAGCGAGGGTGGCTTGCCGGTGGCAACATGGCGCGCAACACCACGATCATCCGATCGAACTATCTCTGGGACGAGTCGGCGGGGATCTACGAGCACGCGCTGGGCCTGTGGGAGACGCTCGAGGAAGACCTCGAGTACCCCATCCTGTTCAGCCAGCGCGGGGTGCTGAACCTCGCGCACACCCTGCAGGACGTTCGCGACTCCCGTCGGCGCGTCGAGGCGAACAAGCTCAATGGCATCGATGCGGAGTGGGTGGACGCCGAGCAGGTCAAGGAGCTCTGTCCCCTCGTCAACATCTCGTCCGACATCCGCTACCCGGTGCTTGGCGCGACTTACCAGCCGCGGGCGGGCATCGCCAAGCACGACTACGTCGCCTGGGGCTTCGCGCGTCGGGCGGCGCAGGCGGGGGTACACCTCATCCAGGACACTGAGGTGACCGGGTTCCTCACCGACGGCGACCGCGTCACGGGCGTGCGGACGAACCGGGGTGACATCGGCGCCGGCCGTGTGGCGTTGGCGGCGGCGGGATACACGTCCACGCTGACCGACACCCTTGGCATCCGCGTCCCCATCCAGAGTCATCCGCTGCAGGCGCTCGTCTCGGAACTGCTGGAACCGGTGCACCCAAACGTCGTCATGTCCAATGCCGTGCACGTGTACGTATCGCAGGCTCACAAGGGCGAGCTCGTAATGGGTGCTGGCATCGACTCCTACAACGGCTACGGCCAGCGTGGCGCGTTCCACATCATCGAGCGGCAGATGGCGGCCGCGGTGGAGCTGTTCCCGGTCTTCGCCCGCGCGCACCTGTTGCGCACGTGGGCCGGCATCGTCGATGTCACACCGGATGCGTCACCGATCGTGGGGATCACGCCGTACGAGAACCTGTTCCTCAACTGCGGCTGGGGAACCGGCGGGTTCAAGGCGACGCCGGGTCTGGGTTGGTGTCTGGCCCATATGGTCGCGAATGACGAGCCGCACCCGTACAACGCGCCGTACAGCCTGGACCGTTTCGTGACGGGGCGGCTGATCGACGAGCACGGCGCCGCGGGCGTCGCGCACTGAGGCCGGAGGACGACGACATGCAGCTCATCC
>DATEOM010000175.1:0-7693 GCA_035274105.1 Microbacterium sp. | reverse complement strand
CGACCTCGCCGCCCGCGGCGTGACCGGAACGCCCGAGCTCGTCTCGGCCGAGGCCGTCACGTGGAACAACGGCGCCCTCGGCTGCCCGTCGCCGGGCGTCTCCTACACGCAGGCGCTCGTGGACGGCATGCGCGTCGTCGTCACCGTCGACGGCACGACCTACGACTATCGCTTCGGCACGACCGACGCGCCGAGGCTCTGCACACGCTGAAGGAGGACGGATGCTGCGGCCGCAGCATCCGTCCTCCCTCGTGTGATGCGGTTACTTGGCCTTCACGAGGATGGCCTCGTTCGCACCGGCGGGGTTGTCGAGCACGACGGCCATGACGCCGAGCGGCTTCTGCGCCGTGAACGCCGCGGCATCGACGGCGACCGGCACATCCGTGCGACCGCCGACCGGCACCGTCACGAACTGGCCGTTCTCCAGCGCCGGAGCCCACGGGTTGTACGTGGCCACGGCGTCGAAGCCGTCGAAGCTCGCGTCGTCGAGCAGTGTGAACGACTGCACCGTGTAGTCGAACGCCGGCGACTCGGCGGTGATGCCGAGGTCGCTCGCCAGCACCGGGATGAGGATCGTGCTGCTGTCGGTCGGCGCCACCGGCGCGAAGTCGAGCGCGAACGCGTCGGGGCCGGTGAGGCTGAATGCGAATGCCGTCGGCACACCGTCGGCGCTGCCGCTGGCGACCACGCCGCCGTCGGTCACGACGACCGCCCAGTCCGGCTCCCCGTCGCGGTCGGTGTCGATGAGCACGTCGAACTCGTTGGTCGCCGCGTTCGACCACCGCTGGTGGGTGTTGACGGCGAAGACCAGCAGCTGGTCCGAGCCTTCCTCGAACGACTGCACGCCCGCGGCCCGCAGGTCGAAGCCGGTGTCGGTGAACTCCTTCGCCACGTCCTTCTTGTCTTCCAGGCCCCACGTGTAGAAGTCCGCGTTGGCATCGAACGCGCCCGCCTTGCCGCGCAGCGGCACAGTGACCGTGCCGTCGACAGGCTGGTTCTTCTTCGTCACCTTGAGGCCGCCCTGCGCCGACACGTCGCTCGTCGCACGCGGCACGAGCAGGTACGGAACCCGCAGGGTGTCTGCGCCGGAGGTGAAGACGACGTCGCCGGAGAACTCCGCGAACCGGAATCCGCTGCCTTCCGACGTGCCGGCCGCGGAGGCCGGGGCGCTGAGGGTCACGGTGACCTTCGCCGACCTGCCCGGCGCCACGGTGACCGTGCTCGGGCTGACCGTCAGGGTCGCCTCCGCCGACTGCGCGGATGCCGCGGCGCTGACGTCGTACGTCACCGGGCTCGTGCCCTTGTTGGTGAGCGTGACGATCTTCTTGCCGTCGAAGGTGTCCGAGCTCTCCTGGAAGCCGAAGCTGAGAGCGGCCTCCTGCAGCCGCCCGTTCGTCGTCTTGAACGAGTCGCCCACGGCCGTGACCTGCTGCGCCACCGCCTGCGCCGCGTCGACCAGGCCGACGCCGCCGCGCACGAGGTTCTGCCCGGCGACCTTGTCGGGGTCGGCCGACGAGACCAGCACCGACGACACCTCGGCGGCCGACCAGGTCGGGTGGGCCTCCACGGCGAGCGCCGCGACACCCGCGACGTGCGGTGCCGCCATCGACGTGCCCGAGATGGTCGCGGGACCGTCGCCGGTGCCGACGCCCGTCGAGACGATCGAGACGCCCGGTGCCGCCACATCGACGGCGAGCGCGCTGTCGCCGGTGCGCGGACCGCTGGAGCTGAACGACGCGTAGCCGCGGAAGCCGGGGTTCTCGAGGTCTGCCGGGGCGACCGTCGCGGCCGCGTCATCGACGAGCTTCGGGCCGTCCGACTTGCGGACGCCGAGGAACGGGATCGTGACGGTGTAGTCCTCGCCCGTGTCGGCGTTCTCGGTGATCGTGCCCTCGAACGGCGGGTAGTCGTCCGTGTTGTTGATCATGACGGATGCCGCGGCCCCGGCCTGCTGCGCGTAGATCGCCTTCGCGACACGAGCGCAGACGCCGCGGGTCGAGACGGCGAGCGTGTTGCTGCCGACCGTGACGCCCGCGTGGTTGTAGGCCGCGACGGAGCAGCCGAGGGCCTCGTTCTCTCCCGGGGTGCTCGGGTCATCGGTGAGCACCGCGACGGTCATGTCATCGAGGTCGGTGAGCACCGCGCCGTTCGCGTTGATCGCCGGGATGGCGACCCCGTCCACCGTGATCGTGGCGCCCGGGAAGGTCGCCGTGCTGTCGACGGCCGCGACGGTGACCACGCCGTCGCCTTCGCCGGCGAGGTACGGGCTCGGGCCGTCGTTGCCCGCGGACTTCACGACCACGACGCCCGCGCCGATCGCGTTCGACGCGGCGACCGCCTCGGGGTCGCTGCCGCTGTACGGCGAGCCGAGCGACATGTTGATGACGTCCATGTCGTGCTCGACGGCCCAGTCGATGGCCGGCACGACGATGTCGGTCGAGCCGCCGCAGCCGAACACGCGCAGCGCGTAGACGTCGGCCTCCGGGGCGACACCGGGACCGATCTTCCAGTCCGCCGACGCCGTCGACGCGTCGTACGGGCCGGTGTACGTCTGGCCTTCGGCCGTGACGCCGCTGCCGGCGGCGCTGCCGGCGACGTGGCTGCCGTGGCCGTTGCAGTCGAGCGGGTTCGCGTCGGGCATCGCCTCGGGCTGGTAGTCGGCGGAATCGGGGTCGGCGTTGTACGAGTCGCCGACGAAGTCCCAACCGCCCTTCACGCGCGGCGCGTCCGGGCCGAACTGGGCCGGGTCGGCCGCGTCCGCCTCGGCGGCCTGCGCCGCGTCGTACGCCTCGACCGTGCCGACGCCGCCGAAGTTGGCGTGCGTGTAGTCGACGCCGGTGTCGATGATCGCCACCTTCACGTTCTCGCCGGTGAAGCCGGTGCTCTGCCAGACCTCGGGCACACCGAGGAACGGCACCGAGACCGCGTTGTCGAGCTCGTACGTCTTGACCGCGTGAATGCCCACGACGTTGGGCAGTGCCGCGACCGCGTCGACCTGGTCGGCGGGGAGCGTCACCTGGAGGCCGTTGTACGCCGACTGCATCTCGGCCTGGATCTTCCCGCCCTTGGCCTTGAGCGGCCCCGCGATCGCGTCCTGGTTCTTCTTGAGGGAGTCCTTGATGGCCTTGCGCTCGGACTTCGTAAGCTCGCCGCCGTTCTTCGCCTGTGCGACGGCGACCGGGTCACCGGCCATCTCGACGATGACCGTGACGGAGGTGTCGCGGTCCTCGCTCATGGGGCGGAAGGCCGTCCCGATCGGGCCGGAGACCTCGGCTTTCTCGAAGCGCGACGACGGGTCGTCGTCTGGGGTTGCGGCCATCGCCGCGGTGGGGGTGGCGATCGCCAGCGCGAGCGCGCCGACCACCGCAAGGGAACGTCGGAACAAGGGGGATCCTGTCTTCTCGTGTGTGTGGGGAAACAGCGAGGGTTGTGAGGTGGACGTTAGGTGGGATTAACCAAAACGTCAACAGGAAACTCCCAGGTTGAGCAGAGAACGCAGTTTCCTGACGGCCGACTGCACGATTCGGCACGCCGAGCCTCTGGTCGATGTCGAGGGGCGTCGCTAGCCTGGCCGGGTGACCCCCTCGAAGTCGGAAGCCGAGATCCTCGACATCGGCGGGAACGAGGTGAGAGTCTCGAGCCCGGCCAAGATCGTGTTCCCCGAGCCCGGGATCACGAAGCTCGACGTCGTCCGGTACTACCTCGCCGTCGCCGACGGCGCGCTCCGCGGCGCGGGCGGTCGGCCGATGGTGCTCAAGCGCTTCCCGAAGGGGATCGACCAGGAGCCGTTCTTCCAGAAGCGCGTGCCCGAGAACCACCCCGACTTCATCGACACGGCGACGCTGCAGTACGCGCGAGGCACGTCCGCCGAGGAGGCGGTGATCCGGGATGCTGCGGGCCTCGCCTGGGTCGTCAACCTCGGCTGTCTCGACCTGAACCCGCATCCCGTCCGCGCCGAGGATCTCGACCACCCCGACGAATTGCGCATCGACCTCGACCCGATGCCGGGTGTGGACTGGTCGCAGATCGTCGACGTCGCGTTCGTCGCGCGCGAGGTGCTCGATGACGTCGGCCTCGTGGGCTGGCCCAAGACGAGCGGCTCGCGCGGCATGCACATCCTCGTGCGCATCGCGCCGGACTGGGACTACAAGCAGGTGCGCCTCGCGGCCGAGACGCTCGCCCGCGAGGTCGAGAACCGTGCGCCCGGGCTCGCGACGGCGCGCTGGTGGAAGGAGGAGCGCGGCGAGAGCGTGTTCGTCGACTTCAACCAGAACGCCAAGGACCGCACCGTCGCGTCCGCCTACTCCATCCGCCCGCTGCCCGACGCGCGCGTATCCACGCCGCTCGACTGGGACGAGGTGCGCGCGAGGCGCCCCGCCGAGTTCACCGTGCTCACGGTGCCCGGGCGATACGCCGAGGTGGGCGATCCGCACGCCGGCATCGACGACGCCGTCGGCACCCTCGACGGGCTGCTCCGGCTCGCCGAGGAGCTGGGGCCCGCTGAGAAGCCGCCGCGCGGCGGCGACGGGTCGGGGCGGCGCCAGTCGACGATGCCGCTCATCGAGATCGCCCGCACGAAGACCAAGCCCGAGGCGGTCCACGCCCTCGAGATGTGGAAGAGCCGTCACGCGTCCGTGGTCGCGCAGCTGCATCCCGCCGACGTGCTCGTCGACGGGATGCGCGGCTCGAGCTCGCTCTGGTATCGCGTGCGCGTCAACCTCCAGCACGTGCCCGAGTCCGAGCGCCCGCCGCAGGAAGAGCTCCTCGCCGACTACGACCCCTGGGAGGGCAAGACCTGGCCGGGATCCCCTCCCGGACGATAGAGAACGGGATCCGCGAGGCCGGGCCGCGGCATCCGTTTCCGCTCCCGGCGGCTCTGCCCTGGGCGGAGCCTCTGCGGAGGAACTCTCTGCGGGTCGATGAACTTCCGACTCACACGACCCTTACCTCGTCCGTCGCGCATCGCGTCGGCCGCTGCCGTCGCATGACACCCCCGGCAGCGACACCACGGGCCGACCGCACCCGCGCACGTCGGACCTCACGTCGGGGCGGGTCGGCCGCTGCCGTCGCCTCGCGCCCCCGATGCGACACCACGGGCCGACCCCGTACGCGATGGCGCGAGCTTCTGCGTTGCGGCACGCGGCCCCAGGAGCCCTGTGAGCCGGAAGTTCATCGACCGAGGGAGAGTGTGTCTGCGGCTCATCGCAGAGGGCGGACGGGCGGACGATTCCGGCAGCGTTCAGGCGCGGCGCGAAGGACTCTCGAGAGCGGCGCGCAGCGCGGCGACCAGCGCGGGACGCACCGCGTCGGAGGTGAAGGCCGCCGCTGCAGCCCGCGCCCGCGACGCCAGCTCGGCGCGGCGGTCGTCGTCGCGCAGCACCGCGATGATCGCGTCGGCGAAGGCGACGACGTCGCCGGCTGGCACGACGATGCCGGCGTCGGCGATCGCCTCGCGCGGCCCGTACCGGGCGTCGAACGACACCACCGGCAGGCCGCGGACGAGCGCCTCGGCGATCGACAGGCCCTGGCCCTCGAACGCCGTCGACGTGACGAACAGCGCGGAGCGGTCGAAGATCGCGTCGCGGTCGGCGGTGGCGCCGTGGAGCGTGACGGATGCTGCCACCCCGAGCTCGTCGATCAGCTCCTGCAGCTCCTCCCGCAGCGGGCCATCGCCGTACACGTCGAGACGAGCCTCGGGCACGGCGGCAGCCACCTGCTGCCAGGCGCGGATCGCGAGGTCGACGCGCTTCTGCGGGGCGAGACGGTTGAGCATCACGACCCGGTGGGGATCACGGGATGCCGCGTCCGGCGGCTCTGCGCCGAGCTCGATCGTGTTCGGCACGACGTGGAACGTGCCGGGGTCGCCGAACCGCGCCGCCACCTCGTCCCGCTGCGCAGCTGTTGGCCACAGCACCGCGTCGTACACGTCGAGGGTCCGAAGCCAGCGCTCCCACAGTCCGGTGACCGGGGCGCCGGGATCGTCGTAGGGCTCAGGCAGGTGCGAGTTGTGCACGGTGTGCACGAGCCGCACCCGGGGATCGTTCCATCCCACGAGCGCCTCGCCGATCTGGCGCGATTCGCACACCACGACGAGCCGCCGCGTCGGATCGCCGGCGGCTCGTCGGCGCTCATCGGCGAACGCCTCCAACCATGCGATGTAGAGCCCGCGGAAGCCCCGGAGCGCGCGATCGCCGGCCTCCGCATGCACGACGACGGCGGCATCGCGCAGGTGCCACTCGGGGTCGTTCTCGAAGACGGGAAGCGAGACGATGGGGCGGGACGCGGCATCCGTGATCGTCCGATAGGCGACGCCGGGCGTGCGCCCCCCGGGCTCGCCGACGCGCTCGAGCCACTCGCCGCGGTCGAGGAGGTCGTCGAAGAGATTGCGCACGCGCGACGCGTCGGGCACGTGGCCGCCGTCGACGAACGCCTGCCGCTGCGCCGCGTGCGCCTCAGGAGCCTGGCCGTCGACGCTCAGCAGGAGCGGCAGAGGGGCGCCGGATGCCTCGAGCAGGCGCAGCCGCGCGGGCACCGCGACGGCGAACCCGCCGTCGAGTCCGAGAGCGACGCGGCTCCCGAGAACCACGTAGTCGGCATCGGGCAGTGTGTCCGTGGCATCCGTCACTCGTTCATCCTTCCGCACGCCCGCCGAAACGGCGGATGCCCCGAACCGCGAGGTTCGAGGCATCCGTCAGATCACTCCCATTCGATGGTCCCCGGGGGCTTCGAGGTGACGTCGAGCACGACCCGGTTGACCTCGCGCACCTCGTTGGTGATGCGGTTCGAGATCTTCGAGAGCACGTCGTAGGGCAGGCGCGTCCAGTCGGCGGTCATCGCGTCTTCGCTCGAGACGGGACGCAGCACGATCGGGTGGCCGTAGGTGCGGCCGTCGCCCTGCACGCCCACCGAGCGCACGTCGGCGAGGAGCACGACCGGGCACTGCCAGATCTCGCCGTCGAGGCCGGCGCGCGTCAGCTCTTCGCGGGCGATGGCGTCGGCATCGCGCAGAATCTCGAGACGGTCAGCGGTGACCTCACCCACGATCCGGATGCCGAGGCCGGGGCCCGGAAACGGCTGGCGGGCGACGATCACCTCGGGAAGCCCGAGCTCGCGGCCGATCGCGCGCACCTCGTCCTTGAACAGGGTGCGCAGCGGCTCGACGAGCTCGAACTGCAGGTCTTCGGGGAGGCCGCCCACGTTGTGGTGCGACTTGATGTTCGCGGTGCCGGTGCCGCCCCCCGACTCGACGACGTCGGGGTAGAGCGTGCCCTGCACGAGGAAGCGGATGGGCTCGCCGTCGGCCTCGGCCTCCGCGACGAGCGCGGCTTCGGCCTGCTCGAAGGTGCGGATGAACTCGCGGCCGATGATCTTGCGCTTCTGCTCGGGATCGCTCACTCCGGCGAGGGCATTGAGGAACTGCTCACGCGCGTCGACCGTGACCAGCCGCACGCCGGTCGAGGCGACGTAGTCCTGCTCGACCTGCTCGCGCTCGTCCTTTCGGAGGAGCCCGTGGTCGACGAAGATGCAGACCAGCTGGTCGCCGACGGCCTTGTGCACGAGCGCCGCGGCCACGGCGGAGTCGACGCCGCCCGACAGACCGCAGATGACGCGGCCCGAGCCGACCTGCGCCTGGATCTTCGCGACCTGCTCGGCGATGACGTTGCCGCTGTTCCAGTCGGCGGGCAGGCCCGCC
>DATEOM010000174.1:0-2433 GCA_035274105.1 Microbacterium sp. | reverse complement strand
CTCGTCGTCGAGCGCCGACTGTTCGGCCTTGTCGAGCCTGTCGTCGCCGTCCCTCTCGATCCGCAGCGCCTTGACCACCCACGGCAGCGTGAAGCCCTGCAGCATGAGGCTGCCGACGGCCACCGCGAACGCGATGAACACCAGCAGTGCGCGATCGTCGGTGACGTCGCTCGAGATCGTCTGCGCCGCGGCGAGCGTCACCACGCCGCGCATGCCGGCCCACACGATGATGGCGCCGTGCTTCCAGCCGAGCGGGGAGGCCTGGTAGTAGTCGAGGTCGCTCAGCGCCCGTGACACGCGGGTCCGCATCGACGACAGCCGTCGCTGCGCGCGCGGATCGTCGAACGCGCCGCGCCGGCCGCGATAGCGGGGATCGGGCACCGCCGAGCCGTCCGCGATCTGGTCGAGCCGCGAGTTCATCGCCTCGAGGCGGGTGCGCTGCCGCCCGCGGGCGCGCCGGCTCTGCAGCCAGACGAGCAGCGAGACATACGCCGCGCGCGCGGCGATGATGATCATCAGCGCGCCGAGCGCGATCGCCAGGCCCGTGCCGAGGCCGTTGTGCTGCTCGACGTTCTGCGTGACGATGTCGCGGAGCTCGAGGCCCATGATGAGGAAGACGGCGCCCTCGAGCACGAGCTCGATCGTGTGCCAGTTGTGCTCGTCGGATCGGCGCTGCTCGGGCGTGAACCACCGCGCGGCACCCTGGCCGGTCACGATGCCCGCGACGACCGCCGCGACGAGGCCGGATCCGCCGAGCTCCTCGGTCGGGATGTAGGCGATGAACGGCACGACGAAGCCGATGGCGGTGTTCGCGGCGGAGTTCCTGATGAGTGAGCGCAGCCGCAGATTGAGCCAGCCCACGATCGCACCGACCACGACGGCGACCACGACGCCCCACGCGAACGCCGGGATGAACCCGAACCCGACGCGGGTGTCGCCGCTGACGCTGGTGGCGAGTCCGACCGAGGCGATCATCGTGCGCAGCAGCACCAGCGCCGTCGCGTCGTTGAGCAGGCTCTCGCCCTCGAGCATGGTCACCACGCGGCGCGACACACCCAGGCGCTTCACGATCGAGGTGGCCACCGCATCCGTGGGACTGAGGATCGCCCCGAGCGCCACGGCGACGGCCGGATGGATGCCGGGGATCACGGCCATGAAGAAGAACCCCAGCAGCACCGAGCTGATGATGACGAGCAGGAACGACAGGCCCGCGATCGGGCCGAAGTCGCGGCGGAACTCGATCGCGGGCAGCGAGACGGCCGCCGAGTAGAGCAGCGGCGGCAGCACCCCGACGAGGATGAACTCGGGGTTGATCTCGGGGATCTCGACGAACGGCAGCAGGCTCACCGCCCCGCCGACGAGCACGAGGATCAGCGGCCCCGCGATTCCGAGCTTCGGGGCGACCGCCGTCGCGAGCGCGATGACCACGATCGCGATGATGACGACGATCAGGGCTTCCACGCCTCCGAGCCTATTGCGGGGCGCTGCCCATCCCTGCCGACCCGCGATGGGGTCAGAGCACGCCGAGCGCCCGGACGGCGTCGCGCTCAGCGACGAGTTCGTCGACGGATGCTGCGACCCGCGCGCGTGCGCGATCGTCGAGGTCGAGTCCCTCGATGACGCGGTAGCCCTTGCCGTCGCCGCGTGACACCACGGGCAGCGAGCACACGAGGCCCTCGGGAACGCCGTATTCGCCCCGCGAGACCACCGCCGCGGACGTCCAGCCCCTGTGCGTTCCCCGCTGCTCGTCGCGCACGTGGTCGATCGCCGCGCTCGCGGCCGAGGCCACCGACGACGAGCCGCGCACGTCGATGATCTCGGCTCCGCGCTTGGCGACCCGCGGGATGAAGACATCGTCGAGCCATGCCCTCGCCTGCGCCGCGCCGTCCAGACGTTCGGCGAGGGCCTCGGGCACCGACCTCCCATCGGCAAGGGTCGCGTGATCCACGTCGGGGAACTGCGTCGCGGAGTGGTTGCCCCAGATGATGACGTCGGCGATCTCGCCCGCGGGCACCCCGAGCACCTCGGCGAGCTGGCCCACCGCCCGGTTGTGGTCCAGGCGCGTGAGGGCCGTGAAGCGCTCCGACGGGATGTCGGGCGAAGCGGATGCTGCGGCGATGAGCGCGTTCGTGTTCGCGGGGTTTCCCACCACGACCACGCGAACGGCATCGTCGGCGACGGCGGCGATCGCCTTGCCCTGCGGCCCGAAGATCCCCGCGTTCGCCGCGAGCAGGTCGCCGCGCTCCATGCCCGCGGTCCGGGGGCGGGCGCCGACGAGCATCGCGACGCGGGTGCCGTTGAACGCGGTGAGAGGGTCGTCGGTGATGTCGACGCCGGCGAGCAGCGGGAACGCGCCGTCCTGCAGCTCGAGCGCCGCGCCCTCGGCCGCGCGCATGCCCTGGGGGATCTCGAGCAGCCGCAGCCGAACCGGAC
>DATEOM010000173.1:0-3547 GCA_035274105.1 Microbacterium sp. | reverse complement strand
CCTCGGCTCTGCGACGGCCTCGGTCGGCGCGGGCCCAGGGGGCGGCGCAGCATCCGTTCCGTTCCATCCGCCGCTCGACGCGCTGCGCCCGCCGCCCGGCGTCGCCCCGGAGGGTCGCCGCCTCCAGCGCGGCGTGCCGTGGGTGTCGGTCATCGTCGGCGGCGTGGTGGTGCTGTTCTGGATCTTCAGCCAGGTGAGCGGCGCGTTCCTGCGCTGAGCCCCTGGCCGGCGTTCAGGCCGGCGGGCGTAGGCTGTCGGGCGTGCATTCGACGTTCACGACGCCCGGCGGGCGTGAGGGGGTACTCGGCGCCCCACGCGCCGAGCGGAGGTAGCCGCGCCAGTCGCCGGGTCTGAGGCCTGCTGCGACACAGCTCGACGCTGCGCGGACCGGTCGGTCCGCGGCATCCATCTTCCGTCGCCCCTGCGACGACCCCTCGTGAACTGTGCTCTATGAAAGAGGAATCATGCACGCCTTCACCGAGAAGGACATCCGCGCGTCCTTCGTCAACGTCTCGCTCCGCGAGCGCAACGCCGTCATCGTCCCCGACCTCGCCCACGTGGGCTGGGACGGACTCGACTACTTCGGCTGGCGCGACCCGAAGCAACCGCTCGCCGGCTTCATCGTGGTGCCGGTCGACGACGAGCCCGTCGGCATCCTGCTGCGCCAGACCGAGCAGCGCACCCGCACCCGCGCGCAGTGCTCGTGGTGCGAGGACGTCACCCTGCCCAACGACGTCGTGCTCTTCGGTGCGAAGCGCGCCGGCAAGGCCGGCCGCAACGGCGACACCGTCGGCACCCTGGTGTGCGAGAGGTTCGAGTGCTCGGCCAACGCACGACGGCCGATGCCGCCGGCGTACCTCGGCTTCGACGTGATGGCCGCGCGCCAGCGGCGCATCGAGGCGCTGCGCGCCCACGCCGAGGGCTTCGCGCGCGACATCCGCGACAGCGCCTGACCCGGTCGCGGCCTTTCCGCTCCGCGTCGGCGGCGGGGCTTCGCCGAGCCCAAGCGTTTCCGCCGAGACCGGGGGCGATGCCCCCGGTCTCGGAGGGAATCCCCTGTGTCGCCGATGGCGCCGGGTTCAGCCGGGCGAACCGGCGGGTGAGACCGCCGGCCCGAGGCCGAAGTGCACGAGCTCGGCGTCGCCGAGCATGCGGCTGCGGATGATGAACCGGTTGCCCGTCGGGCCCTCGACGCTGAACCCCGCACCCCGGCCGGGCACCACGTCGATCGTGAGATGCGTGTACTTCCAGTACTCGAACTGCGCCTCCGAGATGAAGACCTCGATGGGATCGTCGAGGCCCACGTCGAGGTCGCCGAGGCGCACGTCCGAGGGGCCGACGAGGAACATGCCGATCGGGAAGCACATCGGGGCGCTGCCGTCGCAGCAGCCCCCGGACTGGTGGAACATCAGCGTGCCGTGCTGGACGGTGAGCTGTCGCAGGAGGGCGGCCGCAGCATCCGTCACCGCCACGCGGAAGTAGGAGCGGTTCGGGGTCATCGCGTTCTCCTCGGGGAATGGTGCGACCCGGGCGGAGGGTCTGGGGTTCGCTCCGCCCGGGTCTTGTGGGGAGTTCGGATCAGAAGAAGCCCATCGCCCCGTCGGCGTACGAGACGAGCAGGTTCTTGGTCTGCTGGTAGTGGTCGAGCATCTTGAGGTGGTTCTCGCGGCCGATGCCGGACTGCTTGTAGCCGCCGAACGCGGCGTGCGCGGGGTACTGGTGGTACGTGTTCGTCCAGACGCGGCCCGCCTCGATCGCGCGACCGGCGCGGTACGCGGTGTCTCCCGAGCGGCTCCAGACCCCGGCGCCGAGGCCGTAGAGCGTGTCGTTGGCGATCGAGATGGCGTCGTCGAAGTCGTCGAAGCTCGTGACCGAGACCACCGGCCCGAAGATCTCCTCCTGGAAGATGCGCATGTCGTTCGTGCCCTCGAACACGGTGGGTGCGACGTAGTAGCCGCCCGACAGCTCGCCGCCGAGGTCGACCCGCTCACCGCCCGCCAGCAGCTTCGCGCCGCCGGCCTTGCCGATCTCGATGTACGACAGGATCTTCTCGAGCTGGTCGTTGGAGGCCTGCGCGCCGATCATCGTCGCCGGATCCAGCGGGTTGCCCTGCACGATCTTGCCCACGCGGCCGAGGGCGTCACCGAGGAACCCGTCGTAGATCGAGCGCTGGATCAACGCACGCGACGGGCACGTGCACACCTCGCCCTGGTTGAGCGCGAAGAGCGTGAAGCCCTCGAGCGCCTTGTCGTAGTACGCGTCCCCGGTGTCGCGCGCGACGTCTTCGAAGAAGACGTTGGCGCTCTTGCCCCCGAGCTCGAGCGTCACCGGGATGAGGTTCTGCGACGCGTACTGCATGATGAGGCGGCCCGTGGTGGTCTCGCCGGTGAAGGCGACCTTGCGGATGCGCTTGTGCTGCGCCAGCGGCGCGCCGGCCTCGATGCCGAAGCCGTTGACGATGTTGACGACGCCGGCCGGCAGCAGGTCGCCGATGATCTCGAAGAGGAACAGGATCGACGCCGGCGTCTGCTCGGCGGGCTTCAGCACGACGCAGTTGCCGGCCGCGAGGGCGGGGGCGAGCTTCCACGTGGCCATGAGGATGGGGAAATTCCACGGGATGATCTGACCCACGACGCCCAGCGGCTCATGGAAGTGGTACGCCACGGTGTCTTCGTCGAGCTGGCTGAGCGAGCCCTCCTGGCCGCGCAGCACGCCCGCGAAGTAGCGGAAGTGGTCGACGGCGAGCGGGATGTCGGCGGCCAGCGTCTCGCGGACGGGCTTGCCGTTCTCCCACGTCTCGGCGACGGCGATCCTCTCGAGGTTCTGCTCGATGCGGTCGGCGATCTTGTTGAGGATCACGGAGCGCTCGGCGGGCGTCGTGCGCTTCCACGACTCGAACGCCTTCCACGCGACATCCACCGCGCGGTCGACGTCTTCGGCGGTGCCGCGGCCGACCTCGGTGAAGGGCTTGCCGGTGACGGGGGTGATGTTCTCGAAGTACTGGCCCTTGATCGGCTCGACGAATTCGCCGCCGATGTAGTGGCCGTAGCGGGGGCGGTAGTCGGCGATCGATCCCCGCTGCCCGGGTGCGGCGTAGATGCTCGAGACGCCCTCTTCGACGATGGTCATTGCTGGTCTCCTTCGACGCTTCGCGACGGTCATCGTCGCGTGTCATCGAAGGTAGGCGGGGCAACGTTGCAGGAAGTTGCGCCCGCGTCCGGGGCGTTTCGACTCGCTCGTTCCTCGCTCGCTCAACGACCGGGAACCTCGAGCCGCTCGATCCTGGCGACCAAGCCGGCGCGGCGGGGGGAGCGCGCGGGCAGCATCGACAGGCACAGCCGGAGCAGGTCGAGGTCGTCGGATGCGGCATCCGTCTCGGCGAAGGCGAGGAGGACGTCGACGGATGCCTCAGCCATGAGCGCTTCGCGAAGCGCGACGCGGACGGTGTCGCGGAACTCCTCCACGCCCGGCGCGACCGAGTCGGGCAGCACGTCGCCGCGGTAGGCCGCGAGAGCGACGCGGTGCGCGCCGCGGTCGAGCAGCGACA
>DATEOM010000172.1:0-12000 GCA_035274105.1 Microbacterium sp. | reverse complement strand
GATCACGGGGTCGAGCACGCGTGCGTCGGCATCGGCATCTCGAACGCCGAACAGGTCGCCGGCGTGCTGGAGTACGCAGACGGTGCGATCGTGGGCACGGCGCTCGTCCGCGCTCTGCGCGACCGGGGCCTCGAGGGCCTCGCAGAGACCGCGCGCAGCCTCGCCGCAGGCACCGCGCGCGACGCGAACTAGACTTCTGAGGTCGGCGGTCGCCGCCGCCGGCCCAGCACGGATCCAGCAAGGACACGGTTCTCCCATGATCAACGCCGCCCTGAGCGTCGTCGCCAGCATCCCGAGCCCGTCGATCAGCTACTTCGACATCGGCCCTCTGCGGATCCACATCTACGCGCTGTGCATCATCACGGGCATCATCGTCGCGGTGCTGTGGACCAACGCGCGCCTCACCAAGCGCGGGGCCGAGCCGTGGGTCGTCATCGACATCGCGCTCCTCGCCGTCCCGCTCGCGATCATCACGGCGCGCATCTACCACGTGCTCACCCACTGGAACTTCTACTTCGGCGAGGGTGCCGACCCCTGGTCGGCGCTCTTCATCTGGGAGGGCGGCATCGCCATCTACGGCGCCCTCATCGGCGGCGCCGTCGGTGCGTGGCTCGGGTGCCGGTGGACCGGCATCCGCTTCTGGACCTTCGCCGACGCCCTCGCCCCGGGCCTCCTCCTCGCCCAGGCGATCGGCCGCTTCGGCAACTGGTTCAACCAGGAGCTCTACGGCCTGCCGACGGACGTGCCGTGGGGTCTCGAGATCGCGTATCCGAACCCGGCGTGGCCGATCGGTCTGCCCGAGGGCACGCTGTTCCACCCGACCTTCCTGTACGAGGTGATCTGGAACGTTGTCGGTGTCGTGTTCCTCGTGTGGGTGGGTCGGCGCTTCACGCTGCAGTGGGGGCGCCTGTTCGGCCTCTACCTCGTCTGGTACAGCGCCGGCCGCATCGTGTGGGAGTCGATCCGCATCGATCCGAGCGACATCTTCCTGGGCCTGCGCACCAACGTCTGGGCGGCGATCTTCGGCGTCGTGATCGGCCTCGCGATCTTCCTCGTCCAGAAGCGCCGCCACCCCGGCCTCGAGCCGTCGCCCTATGTGCCCGGCCGCGAGTGGAAGGCCGGACAGGCTGTACAATCTCAGGAGACCGACGGCTTCGTCGACGTCAGCGAACCCCCGACGTCCGAGGCCGAAGGGGTCAGCGCCACAAGCACTCCTGCCAACAAGTAACGCTGCTCTCCCCCCGAAGAGCGCGCCCAGGGCCGACGTCGTCCCATCTTGACTATCAACGTGAGGACGGTAGGTATGGCTTCGAGCCCCCGTTCCGTCGCCTCTGCGGAGGCGAACTTCCCCGCTGCGTCCGGCCGTGCCGGGTTCCCGCAGAAGCAGGGGATGTACAACCCTGCCTTCGAGAAGGACGCCTGCGGCCTGGCCATGGTGGCCACGCTCCGCGGTGAGGCCGGCCACGACATCATCGATCTGGCCCTCACCGCCCTGCGCAACCTCGAGCACCGCGGGGCGATCGGCTCCGACGCCGGCACCGGCGACGGCGCGGGCATCCTGACGCAGATGCCCGACGCGTTCCTGCGCGCGGTGGTGGGCTTCGACCTGCCGCCCGTGGGGGAGTATGCAGCCGGTCTCGTGTTCCTGCCCCGCGACGCCGAGGCGCGCGAGACCCAGAAGAGCGGGATCGAGCGGATCGCAGCATCCGAGGGTCTGACCGTGCTCGGCTGGCGCGACGTCCCGACCTCCGACGAGAACCTGGGCAAACTGGCCTTCGAGGCGCGCCCGGTCTTCGAGCAGCTCTTCATCTCGCGTCCGGCCACCGGCGACGCCGCTGCGCTCTCGGGCATCGCCCTCGACCGCCGCGCCTACCGTCTGCGGGCCCGCGCGCGCACCGAGCTCGACGCCTACTTCGTCTCGCTCTCGTCGCGGACGCTCGGCTACAAGGGCATGGTCACCACGCTGCAGCTCGAGCCGTTCTATCCCGACCTGCAGGACGAGCGCTTCGCCTCCGAGCTCGCCGTGGTGCACTCGCGCTACTCGACCAACACGTTCCCGTCGTGGCCGCTCGCCCAGCCGCTGCGCATGCTCGCGCACAACGGCGAGATCAACACCGTCAACGGCAACCGCAACTGGATGCGCGCGCGGCAGTCGCAGCTCGAGTCCGAGCTGCTCGGCGACATCCAGCCGCTGCTGCCGATCTGCACGACCGGCGCGAGCGACTCCGCCTCGTTCGACGAGGTGCTCGAACTGCTCACGCTCACCGGCCGGAGCCTCCCGCACGCCATCATGATGATGGTCCCCGAGGCCTACGAGAAGCAGGCCGACATCGACCCGAAGCTGCGGGCGTTCTACGAGTTCCACTCCATGCAGATGGAACCGTGGGACGGCCCCGCCGCGCTCATCTTCACCGACGGCACGCTCGTCGGCGCCACGCTCGACCGCAACGGCCTGCGCCCCGGCCGCTGGACCGAGACCACCGACGGCCTCATCGTGATCGGCAGCGAGACCGGCGTGCTCGACTTCGAGCCCGAGCGCATCAAGCGCCGCGGCCGCCTGCGTCCCGGGCGGATGTTCCTCGTCGACACGGCGCAGCGCCGCATCATCGAGGACGACGAGATCAAGGCGCAGCTCGCCGACCAGGAGCCGTGGCAGGAATGGCTCGACTCGGGCCGCGTGCGCCTCGCCGACCTTCCGGAGCGCGAGCACATCGTGCACCCGATCGCCTCGATCACCCGGCGCCAGCGCACGTTCGGCTACACCGAGGAAGAGGTCAAGATCCTCCTCACCCCGATGGGCCAGACCGGTGCCGAGCCGCTCGGCGCCATGGGTTCCGACACGCCCGTCGCCGTGCTGAGCGAGCGCCCGCGCCTGCTGTTCGACTACTTCACGCAGCAGTTCGCGCAGGTCACCAACCCGCCGCTGGACTCCATCCGCGAAGAGGTCGTCACGTCTCTCGGCCTGGGCCTCGGCCCCGAGCGCAACCTCCTCGAGTGGGGACCCGAGCACACGCGCGTCGTGACGCTCGACTTCCCGGTGATCGACAACGACGAGCTCGCCAAGATCCAGCACATCGACACGGCGCTTCCCGGCCGCACCTCGGTCACGATCCGCGGGCTGTACCGCGTCGAGGCCGGGCACAAGGGCATGAAGAAGCGCCTCGAGCAGATGTGCCAGGAGGTCGACCAGGCCATCGAGGACGGCGCCGAGTTCATCGTTCTGTCGGACCGCGACTCCAACAAGGACCTCGCGCCGATCCCGTCGCTGCTCATGCTCGCGGCCGTGCACCACCACCTCATCCGCAAGCAGACCCGCATGAAGTGCGGTCTCGTGGTCGAAGCCGGCGACGTGCGCGAAGTGCACCACATCGCGACGCTCATCGGGTACGGGGCATCCGCCGTCAACCCGTACCTGGCGATGGAGACCGTCGAGTACCTGGTGCGCGCGGGCTTCATCACCGGCATCGCGCCCGAGAAGGCCGTCAAGAACCTGATCTACGCACTCGGCAAGGGTGTGCTCAAGATCATGTCGAAGATGGGCATCTCGACCGTGTCGTCGTACGCGGGCGCGCAGGTGTTCGAGGCCGTCGGCCTCTCGCAGGACTTCGTCGACACCTACTTCACCGGCACCGAGTCCAAGCTCGGCGGCGTCGGGCTCGACGTCATCGCGGCCGAGAACGCCGCCCGGCACGCGTACGCGTACCCGGAGGATGCCGCGGTCCGCGCGCACGAGCGTCTCTGGACGGGCGGCGAATACCAGTGGCGCCGCGACGGGTCCCCGCACCTGTTCAACCCCGACACGGTCTTCCGCCTGCAGCACTCGACGCGCACGCGCCGGTATGACATCTTCCGCGAGTACACGAAGCTCGTCGACGACCAGGCGAACGAGCTGAAGACGCTCCGCGGCCTGTTCGCGCTCAAGACCGAGGGCCGCACCCCGGTGCCGATCGACGAGGTCGAGTCGGTCGCGTCGATCGTCAAGCGCTTCTCGACGGGAGCCATGAGCTACGGCTCCATCTCGAAGGAAGCCCACGAGACGCTCGCCATCGCGATGAACCGCATCGGCGGCAAGTCGAACACGGGTGAGGGCGGCGAGGACGTCGACCGCCTCCTCGACCCCGAGCGCCGCAGCTCCATCAAGCAGGTCGCATCCGGCCGCTTCGGCGTCACGAGCCTGTATCTGACCGAGGCCGACGACATCCAGATCAAGCTCGCCCAGGGTGCCAAGCCCGGTGAGGGCGGTCAGCTGCCGCCGACCAAGGTGTACCCGTGGGTCGCCCGCACGCGTCACGCGACCGCCGGGGTGGGCCTGATCTCACCACCGCCGCACCACGACATCTACTCGATCGAAGACCTCAAGCAACTGATCTTCGACCTCAAGCGCGCCAACCCGGGCGCGCGGGTCCACGTGAAGCTCGTGAGTCAGTCGGGCATCGGTGCGGTCGCCGCCGGCACCGCCAAGGCCCTGGCCGACGTCATCCTGGTGTCGGGCCACGACGGCGGCACGGGCGCGAGCCCGCTGAACTCGCTGAAACACGCCGGCACGCCGTGGGAGCTGGGCCTCGCCGAGACGCAGCAGACGCTCATGCTGAACGGCATGCGCGACCGCGTCGTCGTGCAGGTCGACGGCCAGCTCAAGACCGGCCGCGACGTCATCATCGGTGCGCTGCTGGGCGCCGAGGAGTTCGGCTTCGCCACGGCGCCGCTCGTGGTCTCCGGCTGCATCATGATGCGCGTCTGCCACCTCGACACGTGCCCCGTGGGCGTCGCGACGCAGAACCCCGTGCTGCGCGAGCGCTTCAACGGCAAGCCGGAGTTCGTCGTGAACTTCATGGAGTTCATCGCCGAAGAGGTGCGCGAGTACCTCGCGTCGCTCGGGCTCCGCTCGCTCGACGAGGCGATCGGCCGCAGCGACCTGCTCGATGTCGACGGTGCGGTATCGCACTGGAAGGCGAGCGGCCTCGACCTCGGCCCGGTGCTCGACGGCCCCGTCTTCGCCGACGACGCGCCGCGCCGCAACACGACCGCGCAGCTGCACGAGCTGGACGAGCACTTCGACGTCGCGCTCATCGAGCGCGCGCAGGATGTCATCGCGAACGGCGGCGAGCTCACGATCGATCTGCCGATCCGCAACACCGAGCGCGCCGTCGGGACGCTCCTGGGGCACCACGTGACCAAGGCGCGCGGTGAGAACGGACTGCGGTCAGGGAGCATCGTCGTCAACCTCACGGGCTCGGCGGGCCAGTCGTTCGGCGCATTCATGCCGGCCGGCATCACGCTGCGCCTCGAGGGCGACTCCAACGACTACGTCGGCAAGGGCCTCTCCGGCGGGCAGATCGTCGTGCGTCCGCCGCGCGGCGCCGCGTTCGACGCGTCGAAGAACGTCATCGCGGGCAACGTGATCGGCTACGGCGCGACGCTCGGGACGATGTTCCTGCGCGGTGTCGTGGGCGAGCGCTTCTTCGTCCGCAACTCGGGCGCCACTGCGGTCGTCGAGGGTGTGGGCGACCACGCGCTCGAGTACATGACCGGCGGTCTCGCGGTCATCCTCGGGGCGACCGGGCGCAACCTCGGCGCCGGTATGTCCGGCGGCACGGCCTACGTGTACAAGCTCGACCGCAAGCTCGTGAACCGCGAGGCGCTCGCCTCCGGCGAGCTCGTGCTCGGCGAGCTGGGCTCCGGCGACGCCGAGATCCTCCGCGACCTGCTCGAGCAGCACGTGGCGGAGACCGAATCGACCCTCGCCCAGGCACTCCTCGACGACTTCGAGGCAGAGCTGGCGAACTTCGTCCGGGTCCTCCCGCGTGATTATGCCGCGGTGCTGCAGACCCGCCAGGAGGCCGTCGCCGAGGGGCTGGACCCCGACGGCGACGTCGTCTGGAACCGCATTCTGGAGGTGACGGGTGGCTGACCCGAAAGGCTTTCTGAAGGTCACCGAGCGCGAGCTGCCGCAGCGGCGGCCGGTGCCGGTGCGCATCATGGACTGGAAAGAGGTCTATGAGCCGGGCGACGGGGCGGTGCTCCGCCGCCAGGCGGGCCGCTGCATGGACTGCGGCGTGCCGTTCTGTCACAAGGGCTGCCCGCTGGGCAACCTCATCCCGGAGTGGAACGACCTCACGTGGCGCGGCGAGGGCCGCGCCGCGAGCGAGCGTCTGCACGCGACGAACAACTTCCCTGAGTTCACCGGCCGGCTCTGCCCCGCACCGTGCGAGAGTTCGTGCGTCCTCGGCATCAATCAGCCGGCGGTGACGATCAAGCAGATCGAGGTCTCGATCGCCGACGAGGCGTTCGGCAACGGGTGGATCGAGCCGGAGCCGCCGGGCCGCCTCACCGGCAAGACCGTCGCCGTCGTCGGCTCGGGGCCCGCGGGTCTCGCGGCTGCACAGCAGCTCACGCGCGCGGGTCACACCGTCGCCGTGTTCGAGCGCGACGACCGCATCGGCGGGCTTCTGCGCTACGGCATCCCGGACTTCAAGATGGAGAAGAAGCACCTCGAGGCGCGTCTTCGCCAGATGCAGGACGAGGGCACGCGCTTCCGCGCCGGCGTCGAGATCGGCAAGGACATCACCTGGGCCGACCTGCGCGCGCGCTACGACGCCGTCGTCATCGCCACCGGGTCGACGGTGCCGCGCGAGCTCGCGATCCCCGGACGCGATCTGGCGGGCGTGCACTTCGCCATGGAGTACCTGATCGAGTCCAACAAGGCTGTCGCGGGTGACGCGGTTCCCAACCAGATCAGCGCCGAGGGCAAGCACGTCGTCGTCATCGGCGGCGGCGACACCGGCGCCGACTGCATCGGCACGGCGCATCGCCACGGCGCGCTGAGCGTGACCAACCTCGCGATCGGCCGCCGCCCTCCGGGCGAGCGTCCGGAGCACCAGCCGTGGCCGATGGATCCGCTCGTGTTCGAGGTGCAGTCCGCGCACGAAGAGGGCGGCGAGCGTGCCTACCTCGCCTCGACCGTCGAGTTCCTCGGAAACGGCGCCGGCGAAGTGCGCGCGCTGCGCGTGGCCGAGACCGAGTTCGTCGACGGTCGCCGCGTGCCCAAGAGCGGCACCGAGCGCGAGATCCCCGCGGACCTCGTCCTGATCGCGATGGGCTTCACCGGCCCGGAGCGCGCTCTGCTCGAAGACCAGCTCGGCGCCCGCTTCACCGAGCGGGGGAACGTCCGCCGTGAGGACGACTACCAGACGACCGCCCCGGGCGTGTTCGTGGCCGGCGACGCCGGTCGCGGTCAGTCGCTCATCGTGTGGGCGATCGCCGAGGGACGCGCCGCCGCAGCCAGCGTCGACCGCTTCCTCATGGGCGAGACCCAGCTGCCGGCCCCGGTCCGCCCGACCGATGTCGCCATCGGCCTGCAGCCCGCGTAGGCTGGCCGAGGCACTCGCCACCTTCAACCCACCCGGAGAAAAACCACGGATGAGACGCGCCAAGATCGTCGCCACCCTGGGGCCCGCCACGTCGTCGTATGAGATGGTCCGCGCGATCATCGATGCCGGCGTCGACGTCGCCCGCTTCAATTTGAGCCACGGGGACTACTCGGTCCACGACAACAACTTCGCCAACGTGCGCAAGGCCGCCGACGACGCGGGACGGGCGGTCGCGATCCTCGTCGACCTGCAGGGTCCGAAGATCCGTCTCGGCAAGTTCGAGAACGGACCGCACGAGCTGGCGGTCGGCGACATCTTCAAGATCACCACCGAAGACATCCTCGGGACCAAAGAGATCGTCGGCACGACGTTCAAGGGCCTCCCGAACGATGTCAAGGCGGGCGACTTCCTCCTCATCGACGACGGCAAGGTCCGCGTCGAGGTCATCGAGACCGACGGCACCGTGGTCACCACCAAGGTGGTCGTCGCGGGCCCGGTCTCGAACAACAAGGGCATCAACCTGCCGGGCGTGGCGGTGAACGTCCCCGCGCTGTCCGAGAAGGACGAGGCCGACCTCCGCTGGGGCCTGCGCGCCGGCGCCGACATCATCGCCCTGTCGTTCGTGCGCGACGCGAAGGACGTGCAGCGCGTCCACGTCATCATGGCCGAGGAGGGGCGCCACGTCCCCGTGATCGCCAAGATCGAGAAGCCGCAGGCGGTCGACAACCTCGAGGAGATCATCGACGCGTTCGACGGCATCATGGTCGCCCGCGGCGACCTCGGCGTCGAGCTGCCGCTCGAGGCCGTGCCGATCGTGCAGAAGCGCGCGGTCGAGCTCTGCCGCCGGATGGCCAAGCCCGTCATCGTCGCGACGCAGATGCTCGAGTCGATGATCGAGAACCCGGTGCCGACCCGCGCCGAGACGAGCGACGTCGCCAACGCCGTCCTCGACGGGGCGGACGCGGTCATGCTCTCGGGCTAGATCAGCGTCGGCAAGTACCCGGTCGTGGTCGTCGAGACCATGGCGCGCATCGTCGACTCGACGGAGGTCCACGGGCTCGACCGCATCCTGCCCCTCACGACCAAGCCCCGCACGCAGGGCGGCGCGATCACGCTGGCGGCCATGGAGGTCGCCGAGTTCGTCGACGCGAAGTTCCTCTGCATCTTCACGGAGTCGGGTGACACCGCGCGCCGCATGTCGAGGCTGCGCCCGAACATCCCGATGATCGGCTTCACCCCCGAACCGGCGATCCGCCGCCGCATGGCCCTCACGTGGGGCGTGCAGTCGACGCTGGTCGAGCACGTCGCGCACACCGACCTGATGTTCATCCAGGTCGACGACTACCTGCTGTCGAACGACCTCGCGAAGGTCGGCGACAAGGTCGTCGTGATCTCGGGGTCCCCTCCCGGGATCATCGGCTCGACGAACGACATCCGCATCCACAAGGTGGGTGACGCGGTGCACGGCAAGGCGCCGATCTACAAGACACGGGACTGACGCTTCTCTCATCCGTACGGCTGCGACCACTACTGTGGTCGCAGCCGTACGGATATTTTTCGAGAAAGGTGTGACGCCGATGTTCTTCGGTGACTTCTGGTGGTTCCTGCTGTGGAGCTTCTACTTCATCGCGTACCTGTACGTGGTGATCGTGATCATCACGGACCTGTTCCGCGACGACAAACTCAACGGCTGGCTCAAGGCGCTGTGGATCATCGCCCTCGTCTTCGTGCCGTTCCTCACGGCACTGATCTACATCATCGCCCGCGGCAAGGGCATGGCGGAGCGCGCCCAGGCAGCCCGCGGGGGAGTGGTTCCCGAGTCCGACGACTACCGCCCGTCGGCGTCGTCGAGCCCCGCGGAAGACATCGCGAAGGCGAAGGAGCTCCTCGACGCCGGCACGATCTCGCAGGGCGAGTTCGACGCGCTGAAGAGCAAGGCGCTCGGCAACCAGTACTTCGGCGCCTGATCCCGGAACAGCGGATGAGCGGATGCCTCGAATCCGAGGCATCCGCTCATCCGTCTGTACCGGTGTGCCGGCGTCAGCTGATCTTCTTCCGGTAGATCGCCATCGACGCGATGTACGCGACGACGAGGATGCCGACGAGCCATGCCATCGCGACCCAGATGTCGGTGCCGACCGGTTCGCCGGCGAACAGCGCCCGCATCGAGTCGACGATCGAGGTGACCGGCTGGTTCTCGGCGAACCACTGCACCGGACCCGGCATGCTCTCGGTCGGGACGAACGCCGAGCTGATGAACGGCAGGAAGATGAGCGGGTACGAGAACGCGCTCGCACCGTCCACCGTCTTCGCCGTGAGGCCCGGCATCACCGCGAGCCACGTGAGCGCCAGCGTGAACAGCACCAGCATGCCGACCGCGCCCATCCACGCGCCGATGCTGGCGCCGGTGCGGAACCCCATCAGCAGGGCGACGCCGATGACGAGCGCCAGCGAGACGAGGATGGACACCAGCGAGGTCAGCACGTGCGCCCAGAGCACTCCCGACCGTGCGATCGGCAGCGACTGGAACCGCTCGAAGATGCCGCTCTGCATGTCCAGGAACAGCCGGTAGGCCGTGTAGGCGATGCCCGAGGCGATGGTGATGAGAAGGATGCCGGGCAGCATGTAGTCGATGTACGACCCCTTGGCCCCGCCGGTGTCGATCGCCCCGCTGAAGACGTAGACGAACAGCAGCATCAGCGCGATCGGGGTGACCGCGGTGGTGATGATGGTGTCGGGGCTGCGCAGGATGTGCCGCAGCGACCGGCTGGTGAGAACGGCGGTGTCGCCGATGACGTGCGTGGTCATGACTCCTCCTTCGCGGGTTCGGTGTCCTGCTCGCCGGTGAGGGCGAAGAAGACGTCTTCGAGGCTCGGCTGCTTCTCGACGTACTCGACCTTCGCCGGCGGCAGGAGCTGCTTGAGCTCGTCCAGCGTGCCGTCGACGATGATGCGGCCCTTGTGCAGGATCGCGATCCGGTCGGCGAGCTGCTCCGCCTCTTCGAGATACTGCGTGGTCAGCAGCACGGTCGTGCCGCCTCTCGCCAGCTCCCGGACCGCATCCCACACCTCGAGGCGCGCGGCGGGGTCGAGCCCGGTGGTGGGCTCGTCGAGGAAGATCACCGGCGGGTCGCCGATGAGGCTCATCGCGATGTCGAGCCGGCGCCGCATGCCCCCCGAGTACGTCGACACCTTGCGGGAGCCGGCATCCGTCAGCGAGAAGCGGGCGAGCAGCGCATCGGCGATCCCGCCGGGGTCGGGCAGATGGCGCAGCTGCGAGATGAGAACGAGGTTCTCCCGCCCGCTCAGCACCTCGTCGACAGCGGCGAACTGCCCGGTGAGGCTGATCGTCTCGCGCACCTTCTGCGCCTGGGCGGCGACGTCGAACCCGGCGATCGCGGCGGTGCCGGCATCGGCCTTGAGAAGCGTCGAAAGGATGCGGACGACCGTGGTCTTGCCCGCGCCGTTCGAGCCGAGCAGCGCGAAGATGCTGCCCCGCGCCACGTCGAAGTCGACGCCGCGCAGCACGTGCAGGTCCTTGTAGGACTTCTCCAGCCCCTGGACGCGGATGGCGGTGTCGGTGGTCATCTCTGATCTCCTCGTTCTGCGTCGTCGATCGACTTGTTGAGGCGAGCGCGCTCCTTGTCGATCCACTGCTTGCCGGAGTAGGCGGCCGTGAACTCCTCGGCGAACGCCGAGGCGTCCTCGCCGACGATGTCGCGAACGGGCGTGCCGTCGGCGGCGGCGCGCTCCCAGAGGTCGGCGGAGTCGCCGAGCATCTGCATCATCGTCACGCCGTCGGTCATGCCGCCGACGGTCATGAAGTACCGGTCCAGCGCCTTGGCGGCGCCGCGGTAGGGCTCGGGCAGCGCCTCGATGCGCGCCTTGTACAGGCGGTACTGCTTCTTCTGCTCGAGCGAGCCGGTGACGACTTCGTACCACTTGGCGGCCATGATCAGTCCTCTTCCTGGGGGTTGTCGCTGTTGTCTGCGTGTTCGCGGTGGAGCTGTTCGATGCGTTCTGCGAGGAAGCTCCACGAACTCCAGAACTCTGCGAGCTGATCGGTGCCGCGCTGGTTGAGCGAGTACACCTTGCGGGGCGGTCCCTTCTCGGACGGGACCTTCTCGACGTCGACGAGGCCGCGCTGCTCGACCCTCACCAGCAGGGCGTAGACCGTGCCCTCGGCGATGTCGGAGAAGCCCTGGTCGCGCAGCCACGAGGTGATCTCGTAGCCGTACGCCGGCCGGCCGGAGAGGATCGCGAGCACGATCCCTTCGAGCGTGCCCTTGAGCATCTCGGTCTCCTGCTTGCCCATCGCGCACGTCCTTCTGGCTACTCAGTGTTGCTGACTACCACTACAAAGTAACACTAGGTACCAGTACTTAGCAACACCGAATAGCCAACGTGTGAGCAGGCACGCGAGACGCAGAAGAGCGGATGCCTCGAGTCGAGGCATCCGCTCTGAGAGATGTCAGGGGAGTGCCGGTGGTGGGAGTCGAACCCACACGCCCTTGCGGGCAACGGATTTTGAGTCCGCACTGTCTACCGTTCCAGCACCGCCGCAGACAAAACTGCGTCAAAAGTGTCGCAAGTTTGATTCTAGAAAGGACAACGCGGGCCCTCCGTGACCC
>DATEOM010000171.1:0-2655 GCA_035274105.1 Microbacterium sp. | reverse complement strand
CCAGGCGAACGTCACGCTCGCCGTCCGCACCGTCGACGGGCCGCTGTGGGATATCGCGACGAACGTGCCGTTCGTCGGGCAGAACGTCGACGCGGTCCGGCGCGTCACATACGCGGTCGACGTGCTCGTGGAGCGGGCGCTGCCGCCGGGGCTGACCTTCATGGCGGGCACCGACTTCGACCGGCTCACGGTGGAGGGCGGCGGGATCGACCTGGAGCCGTTCCGGCAGGTGCAGAGCTCGATCCCCGAGATCGCCGCGGCCTTCGCCGACGCCCAGGCGATCGTCGCCCCGATCGACACGTCGGAACTGCTGCCCGAGGTCAGCGCCTCGATCTCCGACATCCTCGGCTTCATCGAGCTCGCCACCCCGGCCCTCGGCGTGGCCGAGAAGTACCTGCCGACGCTGCTCGACATGGCCGGATCCGCGGGCACCAGGACCTATCTGCTGATGTTCCAGAACAACGCCGAGATCCGGGCCACCGGCGGCAACCCGGCGGCGAGCATGATCGTCACGCTCACCGACGGAAGGCTGGGCTATGTCGACCAGGCCAGCTCGCAGACGTTCTACGACGCGGGCACGCAGGGCACCGAGTACGTCTCGCTGCCCCGAGAGACCACCGGCCTGTACCTGCCCACCCTGACCCGGAACTCGCAGGACTTCACCTTCACCCCCGACTTCCCCACCACGGCGCAGCTGTTCCAGGCACTGTGGACCCGCACCACCGGCGCGACCTTCGACGGCGTCATCTCTATCGACCCCGTGGTGCTCTCCCACGTGCTCGCGGTGACCGGGCCGGTGACGCTCGGCACCGGCGAGCAGCTCACCGCCGACAACGCGGTCAAGGTGCTGCTCAGCGACGCGTACGAGCGCTATCCGCACGGTGCCGACTCCGATGCGTTCTTCGCGGATGCGGCACGCCAGGTGTTCTCCCACCTCACCACCGCGTCGTGGGATCCGCTCCAGATGCTCGCGGCGCTGGAGCGCTCCGCCCACGAACAGCGCATCAACCTCGCGTTCACGGACCCCGCGGCGCAGGCGCTGGCGGTGGAGTTCGGCGTCGACGGCGCCCTCGCCGGGGACACGGCGACGCAGACGCAGCTGGGGATCTACCTGAACGATGCGGCCGTCAGCAAGCTCGACTACCACCTCGCGACGGCGGTCACCGCGACGTGCGATGCCGCGGCACGCACCATCACGACCACGATGACGATGCACAACGGGATCACCGACAACATCTCGAGCTACTACACCATGGGCTACCGCAACGCGCGGCTGGGCGTGCCGGGCAACACGATGGTCCTCGACGTGCTGTTCTTCGCACCCCCCGGCGCGCAGATCACCCAGACCGTGCCCGCGCGGGGCGATGTCGCGCGATGGGAGCGCAGCGGCGTCGAGAAGGGCAACAGCGCGCTGAGCAGGACGGTGTTCGTGGACCAGGGGGAGACCGAGACCGTCTCGTTCACGGTCGCGCTGCCGGCCGGCGACCTCGGTCCGCTGCGAGTGCGTCACACCCCGACCGCGAGCTCGACCCCGGTCACGATCGACGCGAGCTGCAGCGGCCTCTTCCCTGCGGCCTCGGAAGAGTGAGGAGCGGCCCACAAGCCAGACGAAGCGTCCCCAGACCCTCCCGAATCCCCGGGGGCGTTTCGTCTCTCACCCCTCGCTGTGGCTACCGGTCGGTGAGCGCGCTACCGAGTCGAAACGCGCGAAGCCCGGCGCGAGACCTCATCCGGCGACGATCGACGGGTCGGGGTCGCTCCACTTCTCGAGGCCCTGCACCACCCAGAACGCGAAGAACAGCGCGAGGGCGATCGCCTCGACGAGCAGGACGATCGGGATGCCGGAGCCGCTCGCCTGCGGCAGCAGCACCACATAAGCCACGAGCACGAGCACCAGCCCCACCGCGATCGCGGTGTACAGCACCCGGAACACCGGCGTCGGAGGCGGACCCTGCCGGGGGAAGGCGCTGCGCACCGCGACCGCCGCGAACAGCGCGAAGAACGCCGTCGTCGCGATGAAGTGCGCGTTCTGCAGGAACGCGTCGCGGGCGAACGCCCACGTGAGCCCGGTGACCGCGATCACGATCGCCGCGATCAGCAGCGACGGCCACACCGCCCCGAGCGAGACCTGGCCGAGCGCCCCGAGCAGCAGCGCGACCAGCAGCAGCAGCACACCGAGCACGAGGTAGACGAAGACGCCGTTCGCCACGTCGGCCTCGTACTCCGGGGGGAAGCAGCGTCCGCTGCAGGTGACACCCACCCCGGGCACGGTGCCGGGGATCATCGTCGTCGGCACCAGCGCGATGAGCGGCGCGAACAGTGCCGCGGCGTCGAGGAGCGCCCGCTCGGCGCCGCGCCCCGACAGGGCGAACAGCGCGAGGGAGACCGCGATCAGCGCCCCGACGAACACGTCGCGGGCGGGAGTGTAGAAGTAGTCGCTGATCGACGTCAGCCACCCGTAGGTCGTGGCGGCCTGGGCGATGGCCGCGAAGATCGCGACGACGGTGCCGGCGAGCCCGATCCGCAGGTAGCGGTAGGTGCGCTCGAGCGACGTCGACGCGGCGGAGGCCATGGCGATCACGATAGCGGTCGGCCCCGACGGCGCCGCCGACCCGACCCGCGGGTCAGCGGGAGTCGCGCGAGCGACGCACCGCG
>DATEOM010000170.1:0-3688 GCA_035274105.1 Microbacterium sp. | reverse complement strand
CTGAGGGCATCCAGCCCGAGGTAGCGGCGCTGCTCGGCCCACTCGTCGTGCTGTTCGGCGAGCACCGCGCCGACAAGGCGGATGATCGCGTCGCGGTTGGGGAAGATGCCGACGACGTCGGTGCGGCGGCGGATCTCCCGGTTGAGCCGCTCGTTCGGATTGTTACCGGGTATGAAAGTCGTGGGTGCCTCACGTGTTCGTCTGGCTGGCTGGGCCCTCGGGCTTGGCTCTACGGTGAGACCGTCCGGAACAGGGGCTCCCAGGGAAATCGGTATGGGCAGGCCGTTCTTGATCGATGGGCTGAGCGCCCGAATTGTTAGATGGCCGCCCTTGCGACTTGTCCGGCTGCGCCGTGAGCGCGAATCCGTAGGTGTCGGTTGCCCAACCCTTTCCCGCCTCGAAGAACGAGTGGAGAGGAACGCATCATGCCGAGATTCATTGGTTTGGACGTGCACCGCGACTTCGCGCAGATCGCGATCGTCGAGGACGGCAGGGTCATCGATGCTGGCAGGGTGGATTGCCGGCCGGAAGCGTTGCGGGCGTGGGCCGCTGATCTCACTGTGGATGATCAGGTCGCGTTGGAGGCGACGGGCAACAGCGATGCGATCGCCGGCCTGTTGTCGCAGCACGCGGGACGGGTGGTGGTGTCCAACCCGCTGAAGACGCGTGCGATCGCGGAAGCGAAGATCAAGACGGACAAGGTCGACGCGAGGATTCTCGCGCAGTTGCTCGCCGTGGACTTCTTGCCACCGGTCTGGCTGCCCGATGATCGCACCGCGATGCTGCGGCGGATGAGTACGGCGAGATCGAGTCTGGTCAGGCAGCGCACGCAGACGAAGAACCGGGTGCATGCGGTGCTGCATCGGAACTTGATGCCGCGGCCGCCCGCGACGGACCTGTTCGGCAAGGCCGGACGCACCTGGCTGGAGACGCTGCCACTGCCGAAGGACGAACAGGACGCGGTCGCGTCGCTGCTGCGACAGCTCGACTTCCTCAACTCCGAGCTCGCCGCGGCGGACCGGGCGATCGCGCAGCAGGTCGTGGGCGATCAGGCGGTGCGCAGGCTGATGACCATTCCCGGGGTGGACGTGATCGTCGCGGTGTCGATCATCGCTGCGGTCGGCGACTTCTCCCGGTTTGAGTCTCCTGACAGGCTCGTCGCGTACCTCGGGTTGCACCCGAAGGTGCGGCAGTCGGGGAACTCACCGGCGATCCACTCCCACATCACCAAGACCGGACGCGCGTCGACACGCGGAATGCTGGTCGAGGCGGCGTGGGTCGCGGCGAAAGCACCGGGACCCCTCCGCGCGTTCTACCACCGCGTCAAGAGCCGGCGCGGGTTCCAGATCGCCGTGGTCGCGACCGCGCGGAAGATGCTCGTGCTCGCCTGGCATCTGGTCACCAAGGACGAGGACTACGCGTTCGCCCGGCCCAGCCTGGTCGCCTTCAAGCGCCGCAAGCTCGAGCTGGCCGCAGGCGCGCCGCGAGCCCACTCCCGCCGGGGCGCGGGCTACGACTACAACGACAAGCAGCTGCGTCGTTTCGAACGCGACCTGGTCGAGAAGAGCGAGCAGGCCTACGAACGCCTCGTCGCGAGTTGGCGACCATCCCGGCCGGCTGGCGCCGACCGGATCGACTTCCACCCCACCCTCGAGACGGAGACCACACCCACGAGGACTTGACTATTTCATCCGTCGACCAGATCTGCTTCCAGACCTCCTTGGGGAACACGGTGAACGCGAGGATCTCCTCCCGTGCCGCCTCGAGGTGCGTGAAGCTGCGCGGGAGCTTGTGCTCAAGGGCGTCCAGGACCCGGTCGAACTGGGCGTGGACCGCGTCGGCGTCGGGCTGGTCGAACACGGTCTGCAGCAACGTCTTCACCCATGGCCACGAGCTCTTCGGGGTGGTGGCCATCAGGTTCGCCGCGTAATGGGTGCGGCATCTCTGCCACGATCCGCCGAGGGTCGCGCCGGCCGCAGCGACCAGCCCGGCGTGCGCGTCGGAAGTGACCAGCTTCACCCCGGAAAGGCCGCGGGCGACGAGGTCGCGGAAGAACGTGAGCCAGCCGGCGCCGTCCTCGGTGGAGTTGACCTGCAGGCCGAGGATCTCCCGGTACCCCTCCGCGTTCACCCCGGTCGCGACCAGCACGGCGACCTTGACCACGCGCCCGCCCTCGCGGACCTTCATGGTGAGCGCGTCGGCGGCGACGAACGAGTACGGGCCCGCGTCCAGGGGGCGGGTGCGAAACTGCTCGACCTGCCCGTCGAGGTCCTTCGCCATCTCGGACACCTGTGACTTGGACAGCCCGGTGATCCCGAGCGTCTGCACCAGGTCCTCCATCCGCCTCGTCGAGACGCCGAGGAGGTAGCTGGTCGCGACGACCGTGGTCAGCGCGGCCTCCGCGCGGCGGCGCCGCTCGAGCAGCCATTCCGGGAAGTAGCTGCCTTGCCGCAGCTTCGGGATTGCAACGTCGATCGTGCCGGCACGGGTGTCGAAGTCGCGGTGCCGGTAGCCGTTGCGCCGGTTCACCCGATCATCCGAGACGGCACCATATGAGGCGCCGCAGACCTGGTCCGCGTCCGCGGACAGCAGCGTGTTGATGAACGTGGACAGCATCTGCCGCAGCAGATCCGGGGACGCCTGGGAGAGCTGCTCTTCCAGAAAGCGGGCAGGGTCGATACTGGGTACGACGGTCATCGTCGTGGTTCCTTTCGAGTGGGATGTAGGAGTTTCCTCGAAGGATCACGCGGTGACCGTCGCCATCTACGGCGACACGCTCACCGAGCTACCGATACACCACTCTGGCGGACGCAACCGTAACGCGCTTTCCCAGCAGTGTGGCTTCGATGAACGATCGCGCCCACGGCCGACTCCCCCGTGCGAGTGGCGCCGGATCGCATCGAACCGCGATAGTCGGGTCTGGAGAGGCGCGCGGCGCGAGGCTGGGTGTCGAAGGGAGGAATCGTGATCGCGATTCTCAACCGCGTGGTCGAACTCGTCGAGGCCGATCTCTCGGACGACGTCGACATCGCCGACCTCGTCCGTGAACTCGGCACGACCGAGTACCACGTGCGTCGCATGTTCTCGTCGCTCGCGGGTATGCCGTTGTCGGAGTACATTCGGCGCCGACGCATGACCGTCGCTGCCGCCGACCTGGTGGGCGACGGCGAACTGCTCGACATCGCAGTGCGGCACGGTTACGGATCTGCCGAAGCTTTCGGTCGCGCGTTCCGTGCGGTGCACGGCGTCAGCCCCGGCGACGTCCGGCGTGACGGTGGTCCCCTTCGCTCGCAACCGCAGCTCAGGTTCCGCCTGACCATAGAAGGGAACACACCTATGGACACCCGCATCGCCGATCGTCCGGCATTCCGGCTCGTCGGCTACGCCGCACGAGTGCCGCTCATCCACGAGGGCGTCAACCCGCACATCCAGTCGCACATCGCTGCCCTCCCCCACACTGAGCACGCTCGGCTGAAGGGACTCAGCACCACCGAGCCCGCCGGACTCCTGCAGGTGAGCGCCGACGTCGACCCGGACTACACCGAGGGCAGCGAGCTGACCTACCTGCACGGCGTCGCCCTCGCCGCGGACGATCCCGTCCCCGGCGACCTCGACGCGTTGGAGGTCCCCGCTGGTGAGTGGGCCGTGTTCCGGGTCGACGGGCCCTACCCCACCGCGGTGCAGTCGA
>DATEOM010000169.1:0-2044 GCA_035274105.1 Microbacterium sp. | reverse complement strand
TGCCCAGCACCGCGCTGGGCAGGCGGCCCGCCTCGACGTGGCGCCGGGCCCAGTCGAACGCGGCCGCGTAGCCTGTCACGATCGCGGCTCGTAGCGCTCGGGAGACACGGATGCCGCCACCACGGTGCGCAGATCCTCGAGGGTCGCGTCGGGCCCGAACCAGCCATGCGCGCGCGCCTGCACCAGCACGTTGCCGAGGGCGGTCGCCTCGACCGGCCCGGCCAGCACGGGAAGCCCGGAACGGTCGGCCGTCGCCTGGCACAGCAGCCGGTTGAGGGCGCCGCCGCCGACGATGTGGATCACGTCGATCTCGCGGCCGGTGAGGCGGCCGGCCGTCGCCACCGCCTCCGCGAACGCCTGTGCGATGCTCTCGACGATCGTCCGGGCGAACGCCTCGCGGGTCGCGGGGACGGCGGCACCGGCCTCGCCGAGCACCGCCGCGATGCGGGCGGGCATGTCGCCGGGAGCCGACAGGCGCGGGTCGTTGGCGTCGAACAGCGGGACCTGGCCCGAGACGGATGCCGCAGCATCCAGCAATCCCGGAAGATCGATCGCCGCGCCGTCCTCGGCCTCCCACGTGCGCACGGCCTCGCTCAAGAGCCACAGTCCGGTGACGTTGTGGAGGAAGCGCACGCGGCCGTCGACGCCGCCCTCGTTGGTGAAGTTCGCCTCGCGGGCCGCATCGCTGACGACGGGCTCGTCGAGCTCGACGCCGACCAGGCCCCACGTGCCGCACGAGATGTACGCGGCGTCGGGCGTGCTGAGCGGCACCGCCACGACGGCCGACGCCGTGTCGTGCGAGCCGACCGCGATGACCTCGAGAGGAGCGCCCACGCGCTCGCGCGCCTCGCCGTGCAGGGTGCCCAGGTGGGCGCCCGCGTCGACCAGGGCGGGGAGGACGGATGCCGGGATCCCCAGCTTCGCCGCGAGCTCGAGGTCCCACTCGCCGGTGGTGACATCGACCAGTCCGGTGGTCGACGCGTTCGTGCGCTCGGCGACGCGCGCGCCGGTCAGCAGGAACGCGACGAGGTCGGGGACGAGCAGCGCGGAGCTCGCGTCGGACAGCGCCGACTCGACGGCGTACTGGTAGAGCGTGTTGAACGGCAGGAACTGCAGCCCGTTGCGACGGTAGAGCTCGTCGAACGGCACGCGCGCGTGCACCATCTCGACACCCCGTGCGGTGCGCTCGTCACGGTAGTGGAACGGCTCGCCGAGCAGCTGCTCACCGTTCACCAGACCGTAGTCGACGGCCCACGAGTCGATGCCGATGCTCGCGATGCCTGGCTCGCGGCGATGCGCCTCCGTGAGACCCTCGACGATGTGCCGGTACAGGGCCGTGAAGTCCCAGTGCAGCTCGCCGTTCGCGCCGGGCACGGGGCCGTTCGGGAATCGCGACACCTGCTCGAGGCGCAGCATCCCATCGTCCACGTAGCCGAGCATGACGCGGCCGCTCGTGGCACCGAGGTCGACCGCCGCGACGACGCCGCCGGTCACCGCGGGCCCCGCCCGTCGGGCGTGGCCGTCGAGATCACGTGCTCTCGCCGAGATGACATGTTCGGCGCGGGGCGATCATGTGCGCTCGGCGAGAGCACACGATCGGCGCGGGACACGGAACCTGCGAAGCTGGGCTGCGCCGTCATCGCAGGAATGCGGCGGCGACGCCGGAGTCGACCGGGATGTGGAGGCCGGTGGTGCGGCTCAGCTCGGGGCCCGTGAGGACGTAGACCGCGTCGGCCACGTTCTCGGGCACGACCTCGCGCTTGAGGATCGTGCGGTTGGCGTAGAACTGGCCGAGGTCCTCTTCCTTGACGCCGTAGGTGGCGGCGCGGTTGGCGCCCCAGCCGGCGGCGAAGATGCCCGAGCCGCGCACGACGCCGTCGGGGTTGATGCCGTTGACGCGCACGCCGTGCTCGCCGAGCTCGACCGCGAGCAGGCGCACCTGGTGGGCCTGGTCGGCCTTCGTCGCCGAGTACGCGATGTTGTTCGGGCCGGCGAAGACGGAGTTCTTCGACGAGATGTAGATGACGTCGCCGCCGAGCTTCTG
>DATEOM010000168.1:0-2472 GCA_035274105.1 Microbacterium sp. | reverse complement strand
GGCGCGGCACGCCGCCTTCGCCGACCGCATCGTGTTCCTGCGCGACGGCCGCATCGTCGACGAGTCGCGTCGCTCGAGCGCGGACTCGCTGCTGGCGGGGCGATGACGAGCACCCTCCAGCGGAGCGTCGACGCGCCCGCTCCCCCGTCATCCCGCAGCCGCGGTCCAGGCTCGCGAACGGCGCGCTGGCGGGTCGCCGTCCGGATGGCGCGGCGGCAGCTGCGACGCGCGTGGGTGTCGAGTGTGCTGGTGACGACTCTGGTGGCCCTTCCCATCGCAGGGATGACCGGGTTCCTCATCTTCACCGCGAGCGCCATCGCGACCCCGCAGGAGCGTACGGCAGCCGAGCTCGGCGACATGGAGGCGTGGATCGCGCCGGCCGGCGTTCCGGACGAGGGCTTCTGGCAGGTGCCCTCGGAGCCGGAGTGGACCGGATACCCGATCGACGCGGACGGCGTCATGACGATGCCGGACGGCGAGCCGCTGGGCGATCCGACCGGGCTTCTGCCGGCCGGCACCGAGGTCCTCGCCGTCTCGAGGGGCATGGTCTCGGTCGCCACCGATGACGGGTCGGCGGTGCTCCCGGCGTGGGCCGGCCAGACGTGGGATCCGCGGTTCGCCGACGCGTTCGAGCTGGTGGCGGGCGATCGGCCTGCGGCAGGCCGCGACGCGATGGTCAGCCCCGCCGCACTGGGACGGCTCGGTCTCAAGATCGGCGATGCGCTCCGACTGTCGGACGGGCAGACCTACACCGTGACCGGCACGCTGGATGCGGCGATCATCGCCGACGGCGTCGCAGCCGTGTTCCTTCCCGAGGGCGCGCGTGACTCCGTCGGCGGCACCCAGCGGTGGTATGTCCCGGAGCGCGAGCTGTCGTGGGCCGATGTGCAACGACTCAACGAGGAGGGCGGCGTCGTCGCCTACTCGCGTGCCGTGGCGCTCGACCCGCCGGAATTCTCGAACCGCTACTACTCGTCGGCATCCACCGACCGCTGGGCGAAGATGTGGCCGCTCGTGCTGATGATGTCGGTTGCGGCGTTGTTCGCCGGCTATGTGGTGGTGATGCTCGCCGGGGCCGCCTTCGCCGTCGCGGCCCGTCGTCAGCAGCGCGCGCTCGCGGTCGCCGCCAGCGTGGGAGCGAACCGTCGGGATCTGTCGCGGACGGTGGTGCTGCAGGGAACCACGCTCGGTATCGTGGGCGGCGTCGTGGGGATCGGCGGAGGGATCGGCATCGCTGCGCTCGTGATCGCCCTGGGTGCTGACGGCAGCGGCACACAGTTCTGGGGCTTCCACGTGCCGTGGGAGCTGATTGCGGCCGTCCTCCTGTTCGCCGTGATCGTCGGCACCGTGTCGGCATGGATGCCGGCCCGCTCGGTCGGTCGCTCCGACCCGCTCCAGGCGCTGCGCGGCGCACGCCGCCCGCAGAAGCCCGTCGCCGCACGCCCGATCTGGGGATCCGTGCTCATCGCAGGCGGCGTGGCGATCACGCTCCTGTGCGCGTTCGCGGTCGCGACCATCAACGCCACCAACGTCTTCGGCTACGACTCGCCCCTGCGCTACCTGCCCGCCTACGGCATCGTCGTCGGGCCGATCGTCGCGCAGTTCGGCATCCTGCTCTCGGGGCGCTGGCTGCTCTGGACCGCATCGCGCGCTCTCTCACGCACGGGCGGCGTCGCCGCGACGCTCGCGTCAAGGGATGCCGCGGCCAACGCGTCACGCACCGTCCCGGCGTTCGCCGCCATCGCCGCGACGGTGTTCATCGGCGTCTTCGCGCTCGCCCAGTCCTCGATGCAGACGGCGCAGACCGCCCGGCAGTGGTACTACGACGCGCCGCCCGGAAGCATCGCCATCCCGATCTGGCCAGGTTCCTCGTCGTCCGGCGCGCTCGATTCCGAAGACGCCGAGGCCGGCGCCACCGCCGCCCTCCAGATCGCACGCGACGCCGGTGCAGACCGGGCGGCGGTCGTGTCCCGACAGCTGAACACCGTCTGGGAGTACTCGTCCGCGGAGGAGGTGCCCGAGGGCGTGACCCTCACGATCGCGGTACTCGGCGAACAGCACCTGCTCGACCCCGAGGTGAACGACTCCTCCTCGTCCTTCGGCCAGGACCCGAGCAACCCGATCTCCGTCGTGGCCGCCGAGGACGTGGCGGTCGTGATGGGCGTGGACCTGTCCGCATCCGCCCTCGGCGCCTACCGGGACGGCGCGGCACTCGTCGCGGACGCTCGCTTCGTCTCGGGCGGGGCGATCGACGTCGCGACGTTCGCCGGTGCCGACGTCTACGAGGGACGCATCCCCGACAACATCTGGGAGCGCCGGCCGGACGCTCCCGCGGTGGCCGAACCGCAGCGCACCGAGCGGCTGGAGGCGATCGTCGTGGATGCCCCGTTGCAGCCGGTCGCGATCGCCGTCGATCCGAGCACCGCCGAGCGTCTGGGCATGGCGCTGCTGCCGGAACGGGTCGTCGCGACG
>DATEOM010000167.1:0-17517 GCA_035274105.1 Microbacterium sp. | reverse complement strand
GTCGTCGGCGACCTCGGCCTGCTGGGCCGCGAGGTCGAGGAAGGGGACCGGGATGCTCACGCCGGGCGTCCGATCTCGCGCGCGGGAACTCCCGCCCAGGTCGCCTCGTCGGGCACGTCGTCCAGGACGACGGCGCCCATTCCGACGGTCGCGGCGGCGCCGACGCGAAGACCCTGACGCACCGAGGCGTTCATGCCGATGTAGGCCGCCTCGCCGACGCGCACCGATCCCCCCAGGGACACGCCCGCGGCCAGCGTCGTGAAGTCCTCGAGGACGTCGTCGTGAGTGATCGTGCAGTTCGGCATCACCACGACGTGCCGCCCCACCGCGACGTCCGCCGTCACGACGACGCCGTCCAGCAGGATCGTCCCGGGCAGGATGTGACTCGAGGGCCCGAGCCTGGTCGACGGCGCGATGAACGTCGCGTAGCGGCGCTCGCCGACGCCGGACCCGCGCAGCCGGCGCACCACGCTCCGGCGGCCCTGACTGCGCCCGACGCACACGAGCAGGGCCTCCGGCCGGGCGACGGCGACGCCGACGGACCCGACGACCGGGACACCGCCGATCTCGGTGCCGTGCAGGTCGGCATCGTCGTCGAGGATGCCGACCACCCCGGCGAGGCCGGCGGCGAGCACTTCGCGCGCCAGTCCGCTCGCGCCGATCAGGAGGATGCCGGCCATCAGACGGTTCCGATCGGCGAGCGGAGGACGGCGATCACGCGATCCTGGTCCTCCTGCGTCAGCTGGTGGTAGACCGGCAGGATCAGGGTGTTGTCGGTGAGCCGCTCGGTGGCCGGCAACCCGGCGTCGGGGGTGAGGTCCACGTAGGGCGGCTGGCGATGTGCGGCCATGATCCCCCGCCGGGCCGAGATGTCCGCCTGGGCGAGCGCTTCGAGCAGTCCGTCCCGGTCGGTCGGGTACTCCTCGCCGACCTCCACCCAGAACGACTGGAAGTTGCCCGTGCCGTAGTCGGGATCGGCCACGGGCCGCAGGCCCGCGATGTCGTGGATCGCCGACCGGTAGCAGTCGGCGAGCTCGCGGCGGCGAGCCACGATCTGCGGCAGCCGCCCCAGCTGCACCAGGCCCACCGCGGCCTGCAGATCCGTCATGCGGAAGTTGAATCCCACCTCGGTGTACTCCTCCGGCGGCGGCAGCACCGAGGCGTGGCGGTCCGCCGCCGACACGCTCATCGCGTGCTCCCGGAGATGGCGCGCGCGATCGGCCCAGTCCGGGTTCGAGGTGGTGAGCATTCCGCCCTCGCCGGTGGTCAGGAGCTTCCGGGGATGAAACGACCACGCGGCGATCTCGGAACCGGCGCCGACGGGCAGGCCCTTGTACGTCGAGCCCGCGCCGCACGCGGCATCCTCGATGACGACGATGTTCAGCTGATCGGTGAACGACCGGATGTCGTCGATGTCGACAGGCACACCGCCCTGGTCGACGGCGATGACGGCGCGCGTCTGCGGTGTCAGCGCCTCGGCGACGGTGTGCCCGGTGACGTTGCCGGTGGCGGGGTCGACGTCGGCGAACACGGGATTCGCGCCCACGTACCGCACCGCGTTGGTGGTGGCGATGAAGGAGAACGACGGCACCACGACGTCATCCCCCGGGCCGACCCCCGACACGATCAGGGACAGGTGCAGCGCCGTCGTGCAGCTGCTGGTCGCCACGGCGTAGCGCACCTGCATCGCCTCGGCGAACGCCTGCTCGAACCGTGCCACCCGGGGTCCCTGCGCGATCCAGCCGCTCGCGATCGCCTCGGCCGCGGCATCCGTCTCCTCCTGACCGAGCCACGGGACCATGACGTTGATGCGACCGCTCATGGCACCGTCACCGTCCGTCCCGCCGCGATCTCATCGCGCAGCGGCCGCCACCAGTCCACGAGCAGCCTGAGCCCTTCGTCGAGGCCGATCGTGGATTCGAACCCCAGATCGCGCCTGGCCGCGGAGGTGTCCGCGAGGCGACGCACGACCCCGTTCACCGCGCGTTCCGGACCGTGCTCGACGCCGAGGTCGGAGTCCATCGCGCGCAGCAGAGCTTCGGCCAGCTGCAGCAGGCTCGTCTCGGTGCCGCTGGCGATGTTGGAGGTTCCCTGCACCACGTCGCTTCGGGCGGCCAGGATGTTGGCGCGGGCGATGTCCGGCACGCACACGAAATCCATCGTCTGCCTGCCGTCGCCGAAGATGAGGGGCGGCCGGCCGTCGGCGATGCGCTCCATCCAGCGCACCAGCACCTCGGTGTACAGGCCGTGGACGTCCATGCGGGGGCCGTACACATTGAAGTAGCGCAGCAGCACGTAGTCCAGGCCCTGCATGGCGCGGAAGCTGCGGATGAGTCCCTCATCGAAGGTCTTGGCCGCGCCGTAGAGCGTCTCGTCGTTCTCGTGGTGGTGGCGCTCGGTCGTGGGGAACTCCTCCGCCATGCCGTACACCGACGCGCTGGAGGCGGCGACCAGCTTCCGGACGCGATGCCGTGCTGCCGATTCGACGACGTTGAAGGTGCCGTCGACGAGCACTTCGAGCGCCAGGCGCGGCTCCTCGGCGCACTGTGTGATCCTGATCGCGGCCTGGTGGAAGACGACGTCCTTGCCGGCGGTCAGGTCGTCGACCACACCGGCGTCGCGGATGTCGCCGTCGACGAGTTCGACGCGACCGCTCGCCAGTGCGTCGTCGAGGTTGGCACGTCGCCCTCGGACGAGATTGTCGAGCACGTCGATATGGGCGACGCCGGCATCCAGGAGCTGGTCGACGAGGGTGGATCCGATCGTGCCGGCACCACCGGTGACCAGGATGCGGGCGCCTTCGAGGTGGGTCATGCTTGCTGGACTTCCTTCTCGCGGGTGTCGACCGGGGTCTGCACCGGGTGAGGGGCGCCGAACGCGCGCAGGCTGGCCGATGCCCCCTCGAGCACCGAGAGGACGCGAAGGCCCGCGTCGCCGCTCGTCCGCGCGGCCCGCCCCTCCCGGATGGCGGCGGCGAACTCTCCGACCACCGCGGCCAGCGCCTCGCGCTCCGGGAGGGCGGGAGCCCAGGTGTCGCCCAGCCGGTAGGAGATGTTCGCAGCCCGGTTGTCGGCGGTCGCCTTCGACTGCAGGGCGAGGTCCACCCCGCGGTCGTAGACGCTGACGCGCTGCTGGGGATTCAGGTCGTCCCAGACGAGCGTGCGCCTGGTGCCGCCGATGACCATCTGGCGGATCTTCGTGGGGCTGAGCCAGTTGACATGCACATGCGCGATGCCGCCGCCGGCGAGCGGCATCGCGAGGTAGCCGATGCAGGCCTTGCCCGTGGCGAGCGGATCGGAGCCGTGAGCCGACACCGACGTGACATCGAGCCCGCCCGGCAGGACGAAGTCCATGATCGACAAGTCGTGGGGAGCGAGATCCCAGAACACGTCCACGTCGGGCTGGATGAGACCCAGGTTGATGCGCACGCTGTCGACGAAGAGGATCTCGCCGAGGGCCCCCTCGTCGACGAGCTCGCGGATCTTCAGCACGGCCGGCGTGTAGCAGTAGGTGTGGTCCGCCATGAGCACGAGGCCGTTCCGGCGCGCGCGCTCGACCATCTCGACGCCGCGTCGACGCGTGTCGGCGACGGGTTTCTCGACGATGACGTGCTTGCCCGCATCGAGCGCGGCGAGCACCACCGCGTGATGTGTGCGGGCGGGTGTGGCGATCGCGACCGCGTCGATCGTGGGATCGGCGAGCACATCCTCGAACTCGGCCGTCACCGGCACCCCGCCGATGCTGTCGGACACCCGCAGCGCTCGCGCGATGTCGAGATCGCAGATCGCCGCCAGTTCCCACTCCGCCGACGCGCGGAAGTTCCTGGCGAGGTTCGGACCCCAGTACCCCGCGCCTATCACCGCTGCCCTCAGACGTCTCGCCACCTCGAGCACCCCCAATCTCGTCCGCTCCGGTACCCAGCCGGAGCGTTCAGCTCGCTACGAAGCGTTCACCCCATCTGCTCGTTCTCAGTTGTCCGGATCGAACACGACGTCCACCCAGTACTTGTTGCCGTTGACCGTGGTCGGATTGCCCGAGCCGAATCCCGCGACACCGCCGTTGGCGATGGTCGACAGCGGCCCCACCGTCACGGCCGAGGCGAGGGCGCCGTTCGTGACGGCATAGCGACCGGACGAGCTGAGCAGCGTCACCCGGTACTCCGTGCCCACCGTCAGGCGCACCGGCGCCGACAGCACCGCGGTCTGCCAGCCGGACGAGGTCTCGTTCCGGAAGGTCACCTGTGCGAGCACCGTTCCGTTCGCGCTGCGCAGGTACCCGGTGTGCGTGCCGGTGTTCTGACTGCCCTTGTAGTACCGGATCGTGGTCACCACCCCCGGCGCGCTCACGCGGATCCGGGTGCCGGTCTGGTAAGCCAGCGTGGCGTTCGCATTGGCGTTCGTCGGCGTGCCGGTGGTGAACAGGCTCACCTGGTCCTGCTTGGCCATCGTCGTGAACGACCAGGTCCCGTTCGCGACCGCCGTGCCGTTGGCGGTGACCGTCGCGGTGTACGCCGTCGTCCATCCCAGCGCCGCGGCCGGAGTGAAGGTGACCACACCGGTGGAGGCGTTGAAGCTGCTGGTCCCCGCGACGGTGGTGGTGCCCGCCTTGAGGACGAGGGACCCCGAGGCCGCCCCCGACAGCGTCGCCGTGATCTTCACCGTCGCCGGGTCCACACCGGTCGCGGCAGCCGCCGGCGACGTCGCGGTGAGGGTCGCGGCAGCGATGGTCGTGAACGACCAGGTGCCGTTGGCGACCGCGGCCCCGTTCGCGGTGGCCGTGACCGTGTAGGTCTTGGAGACGGCCAGCGTCGCGCTCGGCGTGAACGTCACGACGCCCGTCGTGGCGTTGAAGGCGGACGTGCCGGCGACGCTCGCGCCCCCGGTCGTGACCGCGAGCGATGCCGACTCGGCGTTCGTCAGCGTGGCGCTGATCGACACGGTCGCCGGATCGACGTTCGTGGCGGATGCGGCGGGCGTCGTGGAGACGAGCGCCCCCTCGGGCACCGTCGAGAACGTCCAGGTGCCCCCGGCGAGCGCCCCGCCGTTCGCGGTGACGGTGGCGCTGTAGGTTCTGCCGCGCTGCAGCGGGGCGCTCGGCGTGAAGGTCGCAACGCCGGTTGCCGGGTCGAAGGCGGACGCACCGCCGACCGCGGCCCCGCCGAGCGTGAGGCCGAGCGACGCCGTGGTCGCGTTGGACAGCGTGGCCGTGACCTGCGCCGTGACCGCGACGTTCGTCGCGCCCGCAGCCGGTGACACGGACGTGAGCGAGGGCCGGAAGTCGATCACGGGGTCGACGAAGTAGCCCGACGCTCCCGACGACTGGTCGGGGAAGCCGCCGGCGGCGCCGTACCGGAACCGTCCGTTGGCGGTCGCGGGCCCGGTGATGTCGCCCGACACCTTCGCCGTGGCGAAGTAGCCGCCCGTGTACGAGTAGGCGCCGTTGGGCGCGAGGTACGACACCACATAGGTCTGTCCGGGCGAGACGCTGATCGGCGTCGCGAGTGCGGCCGTCTGCCATCCGGATGACGACTCCGCGACGAAGGTCACCTGCGAGAGCGCGGTGCCGGCGCTGTCCCACAGGGTGCCGCGGTGGACGCCGGTGTTCGCGGCGGCCTTGTAGAAGCGGATCGCCGTCACCTTGCCGACCTTGCCGACGGTGAACACCGTGCCGACTTCCACCGCGCCGGTGTCCGCAACCGCGGCCACGTCGGGCGTGTCGCCCCCGAACAGCGTCTGCATCGATCCCGCCGGTGCCGCTGCGACGCGGAAGGCCCAGGAGTCCAGCGTCACGCCGTCCAGGATGACGGCGGCCGTGTAGTTGCCGGAGTGGAGCAGGGCCGCCGCCGGCACGAACCGCACGGTGCTCGTGGAGCGCGTGAACGTCGAGGTTCCCGCGATCGCACCGCCCGGACCGGTCACCGTGATCGACGGCGTCTGCGTCGCGCTGACGCCGCCGACCGTGGCCGAGACGGCGGCGTCGACGGCGACGCCGTCCGCGCCACGGGCGGGTGCGGGGTTGGTCACGGCGAGCGTCGACTCCACGACGAACTCCACATCGACGAAGTAGTTCGTCGCGTTGAAGCTGCTCGTCGGCATGGTCCCGCCGGCGCCGTAGCGATAGCGGCCGTTCTCGCCGACGATCGTCTTCAGCGGCCCGCTCGTCCTCTCGGTCGCGAGGCCCGCCGAGGTGTAGGAGTAGCGCCCGACGGGGGCGAGATACGACACCGTGTACGTCTGGCCCGGACCCAGGACGACGGGGTTCGAGAGCACCGCGCGCTGCCATCCACCGGCCGATTCGCCGGTGAACGTCACCTGCGCGAGCCGTGTACCGTCCTGCCCCCACAGAGAGCCGACGTGCGCACCGGAGTTGCCGGGGCCCTTGTAGAAGCGGATGGCGCGGACCTCTCCGACGACGGACGTCGTGAACGCCAGGCCGAGTTCGACCGACGAGGTGTCGCCCGACTCGGCCTCGACGGTCGGGGTCGTGCCGGCGAAGAACGTCGAGATGGTCTGGCCGGCGGCCGCGGCGACGACGAAGGACCAGCCGACGTCGGAGGCGGCGGCGCCGTTCGCGCCGGCGAGTCCGGTGAGGGCGACCGAGACCGATGCTCCGCGGGGAAGGGCCGCCGACGGGGTGAACGCGATCGTCTTGGCGTCCGACGACAGGGCCCAGGTGCCGGCGACGGTGGTGCCGTCCGCCTTCACCGTGCCCTGGTATCCGGAGGCCATTGCACCGCTGAACGCCGCCGAGATCACCGCGGTCGGGGCGACATCCAGCGCGGCGTGCTGCGGCGAGGTCGACACCAGGTTGGGTGCGACGACGCCCGGCGTGAACACCACGTCGACGCCGTAGCTCGTCGAGGAGGACTGCGTCGGGTAGCCGCCGCTGTAGGTGAACGTGCCTCCGCTCGCCGGAACCGTCAGCGGGCCCCGGACGTATCCGCTGGCGAACTGCCCCGCGGTCACGGCGTAGCCGCCGGCGGGGGCCACGTAGGAGGCCGTGTAGGTCTGCCCGGGAACGACGCTGACCGGCGCCGGCAGGGTGACGGTCTGCCACCCGGTCGCCGACTCGTTCTGGAAGGTCGCCGTCGACAGCTGCGTTCCGGTGGGCCCCCACAGCGTTCCGATGTGGGTTCCGACGTTCGCGCTTCCCTTGTAGAACTTGAGCGCCGTGATCTTGCCCGCGGTCTGGACGCTGAATCGCACGCCGAGGGTCACGGACTGGCGGTCCGCGTCGGAGGCGACCGCCGGGGCACTGCTCTCGGGGTACAGCGAGCAGGGGCATTGCCCCTCAGGCAGGTCAACGCCCTGGGTGGTGAAGCTCCACGCGGACGCAGCATCCAATGCGACGCCGTTCGTGTCCTTCGCCGTCGGCGTCACGGTGTACGTGGTCGACGCGGCGAGCGCGTTCACCGGGGCGAACCGCGCGGTCCTCGTCGCGGCGTCGTAGGAGACGGTGCCGGCGATCGCGGCGCCGGCGGCGTCCTTCACCGTGATGCCGACCGTGGCCGGGTCCGCGGGGCGCGTGAAGGTCGCCGTGATGACGGTGTTGAGCGGGACGCTGGAGGCTCCGGCGACCGGCGTGCGCGAGCTGATGCGCAGCGGCGACGAGTCGGACTGGGTGAACAGGACGTCCACGTAGTAGTTGCCCTCTTTGTACGTCGCCGTCGGGAAGCTGCCGGCATTGCCGTAGACGCCCGGTGCGTCGGGGCCGGCGACGTTGTTCACGCTCAGCGGCGCGGATGACACCGACTTGTAGGGCCAGTACAGCTCCGTCGACGCGTAGCGGCCTTGCGGCGCCGTGTACGACACGGTGTACCGGGTGCCGGCGACGACTTCCACCGGGTTGAGGAACTCGGCTGTCTGCCAGCCGGACGCCGACTCGTTGGCGAAGCTGACGGAGGCCAGCCGGGTACCCGAAGCGTCCCACAGCGAGCCGACGTGGGTGCCCCCGTTGCCGGCGCCCTTGTAGAAGCGCACGCCGGTGATGAATCCGTCCGAACCGGGCGTGAATCGCAGCCCGAGCTCGTACGAGCCCGCGTCGGAGGCCGAAGCCACGGCGGGGACGCTGTTCCCGAAGACGCTCGCGGGGCCGGTGATGTTGAGGCTCCGGGACGTCCCCGCCGTGGAGTAGTTCGCACTGTCGTCGATCGCGCGGACCACGAGCGCCGCGGTGCCGATGCCGGCCTGGATGTAGCTGAACGTCCAGTTCGCGGTGCCCTGGGCCGGGTGCCAGGTCGCGCCTCCATCGCTGGAGTACTCGACCCCGGCGACCCGGCCGCCGACATCGCTCGCCGTCCCGGTCGCGGTGACCTGGGTTCCGTTGGCGATGGACTGTCCCGCCGTGGGCGTCGTGATGGCCACCGTGGGGGCGGTCGTGTCGGTGCTCTTGGTCGCGGCGACGAGACCGGACATGAGCGAACCGGGTTGCGCGCCCATGTCGGCGAGGAGGTTCACCTCGGCCTGCTGGAGCCGGACGTCGACCGCACCGGCGTCCGTGCCGTCGTGCTCGTCGTCCAGGCCCCAGCCCCACTGCACGGTGCCCGCCGAGAAGACGAGCGCGCCGCTGGGCGCCCGGTACATCGTGATGTTGTGGCGGGTGTTCCCGGCCGCCACGTTGTTCCCGTAGTCGTACAGGTACTGGCTCGTCGCCGCGGTGGTCGTCGACATCCTGATCAGACCGCGCGGGCGGAAGCCGTTGTCGATGTCCTCGTCCGACTCGTAGCCCACGATCCCCTGGCCGAGATTCGCGGTGGCGCCGTTGGCGAGTCCGCTCAGGCCGGTGCCGCGCCACAGCCGCAGCGATCCCTCGGCGGAGGTCACCGTCAGCGGGGCGGAGATGTCGTTGACCATGTACATGGTCCCGGTGAGCCCGTTCTCGGGGAGATGGCCGCCGGCCGAGGCATCGGCCAGGCGGGGGTCGCGCCAGGTTCCCGTCCACTCCGGCGACGGATCGATCTTGGCGCTGGCCCAGGTCTCCTTGTACGAGATGAGGGTGCGGTACGCCGTCCGGGAGGGGTCCGCCGAGGCCGCGTAGCGGGTTCGCCAGTACCCTTCGTTGCCCGAGAGGAACTGCAGGTTCACCCCTGCGTCGCGCGCCGCCTCCATGTTGCGCCGCTGGGCGCCCGACCAGTACTCGTCATGCCCCACCGACAGGAACGCCTTGTGATTGAGCAGCTCGCCTCCGCGGCGGTCCGTGTCGACGCCGGCGAGATAGCTGACGTCGTAGCCGTTGCGCTCGAGGAAGCGCACGGTGGCGTACTCGGCGCTGAAGTAGAAGCTGCGCCACTCGGTGGTGCCGCGGGTCGTCACGGGGCGGTTGTAGCTGATCTGGTAGGCCCGCCCGTTCGCCGCGCCCTGGTAGAAGTTCGAGCCGCCGTAGGGGTTGTAGGCCTGCCACGTCGGATCGGACGTCTGGAACAGCACGTCCGAGCGGTTGCCGTCGTTGCGGACGATGAAGAGGATGTGGCTGGAGTCGTTGTTGTCGGTCCGAGTCAGCTTGGCGATGTAGACGCCCGACACCGCGTCGGCCGGCACGTTCCACGACGCCGAGACCCCCCAGGTGCCGCAGTCGTAGAGCTCCGTCGCCACGTCGGTGATGCACTGCGGCTGCCGTTGCGGCAGCGCGGCGGTGACCGGCACCGAGGTGATGAAGCGCGCCCCGAGGCCCTGGTACCAGCCGGTCCGGTAGAGATCGATCTTGTAGGCCCGCGCGTCCGTGTCGACCTTGAAGTCGATCCGCTGACCGGCGTTGACCGAGATGTCGGTGGCGAATCCCTGGATCGACGAGTCCCCGGCGCCGGCGATGTCCCACACGGCGGGATCGGTGCCGGGTTTCTGGTTCTCGCACACGATCGGGTTGATCGTCGCGCCGCACGGGCTGGCCGCGCCGGCCTGCGGGCCGGCCGGCCCCGCGACCAGCAGAGCGGTCAGCAGCGCTGCGAGCGCAGCGAACGTGACGAGCTTCGTCCGGTACTGCCACGGGCCGGCCGGAACCGACGCCGAAGGCTGCTTGTTCCCCATGAGCTTCCCAATTCCCGACGCCCTCGTCGGAGTTGCCTTCCCGTCGGCCTTCGGGTGACCGGCTGAGAAGGCATCCGCGTGCGATACTTCCCCAGTGCCCGCGGAGGGTCCCGGGCGCAGTATATCCAGAAGCCGTCGCAGAATGTAACCCTGAAACCGCAGACCGGAGCGGAGGAATCCGATGGCCGACGCAGTGACGATCGACCCGTCCGCGGACGTCGACGACGACGCCCGTCTCGGCCCGCGCACGCGCGTGTGGCACCTCGCACAGGTCCGCGAGAACGCGGTCGTCGGAGCCGACTGCAACATCGGCCGCGGCGCCTACGTCGGGCCGGGCGTGGTGCTCGGCGACGGCTGCAAGCTGCAGAACTACGCGCTCGTCTACGAGCCGGCGCGTCTCGGCGACGGCGTCTTCATCGGCCCCGCCGCCGTCCTCACCAACGACGAGTTCCCGCGCGCGGTCAACCCCGACCTCAGCCCCAAGACGGCGCAGGACTGGCACCAGGTCGGTGTCACGATCGGCACCGGCGCGTCGATCGGCGCACGCGCCGTCTGCATCGCCCCCGTCACCGTCGGCGAGTGGGCGCTGGTGGCTGCCGGCGCGATCGTCACGAAGGACGTCGCCCCGTACGCCATCGTGGTGGGCGCGCCGGCGCACCGGGTCGGCTGGGTCGGGCGCGCCGGCAAGCCGCTCCACCGTGACGGCGACGGCGGCGATTGGGTGTGCCCCGACACCGGCGAGCGCTACCGCCAGGCTGGCGAGAGCCTCACGCGTCTGGAGTGACGGATGCCTCGGGCCGAGGCATCCGTGATCCTAGAGCTCGCCGGGCTGCATAGCCTCGTGGTCGAGTTCCTCCACGAAGCGGCGGGCCGGGCTCGGCTCCACGCCGGCCTTGCGCGGCGCGTAGACGACGAGCGAGTGGAAGAGGAAGCGCAGGAAGAACGCGACCACGAGCGTGATGGCGGTCGCCAGCACCGCGGAGATGTGCCCGGTCGAGACCATCATCGCGACGATCGGGATGCGGATCACGGCCTCGGCGTTGTTGAAGGTGAACGACTTCGCGAAGCGCGACCAGACCCCCGAGGCGCTCTCGCGCATGTCCTGGAAGACGAAGCGCTCCTGCAGCAGGAAGTTGCCGACGATGGTGACTTCGGCCGCGACGATCGCTGCGACGATGTAGTCGACCCCCCAGGAGGTGAGCGCCCACACGATCGCGATGTTGGCCACCGCGCCGATGCCGCCGATCACGGCGAACAGCGACATCTTGCCGAATCGCAGCGCCGTCAGCTGCGTGAGGAAGTGCAGGCCCTGCCGCACCGACGCCTTCGATTCGCCCGCGTGGCGGTCCGCGAAGTCGAACGGGATCTCGGCCACGCGCAGCGGACGGCGAGCGAGGATCTCGAGCAGGATCTTGAACCCGCGGGGACGCAGCTGCTCGGAGTCGATCGTGCGGCGGTCGATGAGGAAGAACCCGGTCATCGGGTCGGAGACGTCCTTCAGCCGGATGGGGAACATCGCGCGCGTCACGGCGGTCGACCCCTTCGACACCATCACGCGGGTGCGGTCGGCCAGCCCGCCGGCGGTGCCGCCGCCGGCGTAGCGCGACGCGATCACGAGATCCACGTCGCCGCGCGAGTAGCGGTGCCAGAGCTCGGGGATCTCTTCGGGCGGATGCTGCAGATCGGCGTCCATGACGAGGCACGCGTCCGTCTCGGCGGCCGCGAAGCCCGCCATCACGGCTCCGCCCAGGCCGCCGACGGCACGTTCGCGGTGGATCAGCCGGACCGGCAGGGAAGCGGATGCTGCGACCTCGCGGATCACGTCGGGGGTGGCGTCCGTGCTGTCGTCGACGAAGATGATCTCGGCATCGAGCCGGTTCTGCACCGCGGCGGTGACACGCCGGACGAGCTCCGCGATGTTCGGAGCCTCGTTGTACGTCGGAACCACGATCGACAACTGCATCGCGGGCTATCCTCCCATGCGCCGGTGAATCGTCGCCGCCGAGTTCAGCGGACGCAGGGCACACCCTCGGCTGACGCACGGAGCGCGCTCCGCGGTCGCACGGCCCTCGCCCAGGATCCATCCGTGAGAATGGAATGGTGACTTCCCCCGTCTCCTCCCCCTCTTCCCTCACGATGTTCGGCGCCGACTGGTGCCGCGACTGCATCCGCACCAAGAAGCAGCTCGACGAGCTCGGCATCTCGTACACGTACGTGGACCTGGTCGCCGACCCCGCGGCGGCGGACGTCGCCCGCGACATCTCCGGCCGCACGAACATCCCGGTCGTCGTGTACCCGGATGCCTCGCACCACGTCGAGCCGTCGAACGCCGACGTCGAGGCCAAGCTGCGCGAGCTCTCCCTCATCTGAGCCCCGGCTCCGGCTCGTCGAGTCCCCCCCGCTCGTTGAGCGAGCTTGCGAGTCGAAACGCCCCGGGTCGCCCGCGAGACCCTGACGCCGCGGCATCCGTCCGAATTAGGCTGAGCCCGTGAGCGTCGAACGCAATACCCGGGCGATCGAGGGATCCGTCGTCACCGACTTCGAGGACCGCATGAGCTATGGCGGCTACCTCGATCTCGCGACCCTGCTGTCGGCTCAGCGCCCCCTCAGCACCCCCGAGCACCACGACGAACTGCTGTTCATCGTGCAGCACCAGACCACGGAGCTGTGGCTGAAGCTGGTGCTGCACGAGCTCGGCGCCGCCTGCCGCCTGCTGCGCGAGGACCAGCTCGCACCGGCCCTCAAGTGCATCGCGCGGGTGAAGCACATCCAGAAGACCCTCACCGAACAGTGGTCGGTGCTGGCAACCCTCACGCCCGCCGAGTACGGGCAGTTCCGCGGCGTGCTGGGCAACGCCAGCGGATTCCAGTCCGCGCAGTACCGCGCGGTGGAGTTCACCCTCGGCAACAAGAACGCGGCGATGCTGCGGGTGTTCGCCTCCGACCCGGCCGCCCACGCGCTGGTCGGCGCGGCGCTCGAGGCGCCGAGCCTCTACGACGAATTCCTCGGGCTGCTGGCGCGCTCGGGTTACGCCATTCCCGCCGAGGTGCTCGAACGCGACGTCACCCGGGCGTGGACCTACGCACCCGAGCTCGTGCCGGTGTTCATCGAGATCTACCGCGACCCCGAGGCCCACTGGGCGGCCTACGAGACGTGCGAGGAGCTCATCGACCTCGAGGACAACTTCCAGCTCTGGCGTTTCCGCCACCTGAAGACGGTCGAGCGCATCATCGGCTTCAAGACCGGCACCGGCGGCTCGAGCGGCGTGCCGTTCCTGCAGCGGGCACTGGATCTCACTTTCTTCCCCGAGCTGTACGCGGTGCGGACGGAGCTGTGATGTCGCACGACCCCGGCGCGCTGCGCGAACTCCTCGGCCCGGATGCGGCGCTCTGCCACCGCGCCATCACCGGCGAGCACGGGGTCTCGCTGCCGCCGTTCACCGACCATCACGTGCACCTGCACCTCATCGACGAGAGCGGCCTGGCCGCCGGCGGCATCGCCGGCGTGGTCGACCTCGGCGGCGATCCCGTCGCGCTCGCCCGCCGCGAGAATCACGGTATTCCGCGTGTGGCATATGCCGGTGCGTTCCTGACCGCGGTCGGCGGCTATCCCGTCGGGCGCGCGTGGGCGCCGGCTGAGATCGCGCGAGAGATCGCCGACGCCTCGACCCATCCGGGCGTCGCCGGCGGTGCGGCGACCGCGGTCGACGAGCAGGCGTCGTTCGGGGCATCCGTCATCAAAGCGTCCCTGAACAGCGTGGCAGGGCCGGTGCTCGACCCGGACGCCCTGGCCGCGATCGTGGAGGTCGCGCGCGAGCGCGGGCTGCCGGTCGTCGCGCACGCGGAGGGCGACGGGATGCCGCAGCTCGCGCTCGATGCGGGCGTTCACGGCTTCGCCCACACGCCGTTCACGGAGTTCGTGGGACGCACCTTCACCTCCCACGCGGTCAGCGCCGGCCAGGTGTGGATCTCGACGCTCGCGATCCACCGGGACGATCCCGAGGCGGCGGAGTTCGCGCGCGTGAACCTCGCCGGGTTCGCCGCGGCGGGCGGGCGCGTGCTGTACGGCACCGACCTCGGCAACGGCGACCAGCCGGTGGGCGTCAACCCCGACGAGGTAGCGGCACTCGACCGCGCGGGCATCCGCGGTGCGGCGCTCATCGCGGCGCTCGCCGATCCGTGGCCGCTGGCGGATGCGCCGTCCGGCGTCCGCACGTTCGTTCCCGGGCCCCCGCCGACAGAGCTCGACGAGGCCGCCGAGTGGCTCCGGGGCGCCACCGTCGTCCCCACCGAGGAGCTCGTCCATGACGACCACTGACCCCGTGCCCTCCGCGTTCGGGGCGCACGACGTGCGTGCGGGGCGCGAGGCGCACGCCCCGAACGCGACGGACGCGCCCCGAACCCCTGATTCGGCGATCGCCGCAGTGTCCGGGGCGCTGGAGGACGCAGCATCCACTCTCGATGCCGCCGACCCGTTGCGCGCCTACCGCGACGCGTTCGTCGGGGCCGAGACGTCGCTCGTGTACTTCGACGGCAACTCGCTCGGGCGTCCGCTGCGCGCGAGCGTCGAGCGGCTCGCCGCGTTCGCGCGCGACGAGTGGGGCGGGCGCCTCATCCGCGGCTGGGACGAATCGTGGATGCAGCTGCCCTTCGACATCGGCGACGCCGTGGGCCGCGCGGCGATCGGCGCCGCGCCCGGTCAGACGGTGGTCGGCGACTCGACGACCGTGCTGCTGTACAAGCTCGTGCGGGCGGCGTTCGACGCCGCCGTCGCCGCGGATCCGGCGCGCGTGGAGATCGTGGTCGACCGCGACAACTTCCCGACCGACCGCTACCTCGTCGAGGGGATCGCGGCGGAGCGCGGCGGACGCGTGCGCTGGATCGACGTGGACCTGGCGGGCGGGGTCACGGCCTCGGCGCTGAGCGAGGCGGTCGGCCCCGAGACGGCGGTCGTGCTGCTGTCGCACGTCGCGTACCGGTCGGGGTATCTGGCGGATGCTGCGACCCTCACCCGCATCGCCCACGACGCCGGTGCGCTCATTCTGTGGGACCTCTGCCACTCCGCGGGCTCGGTGCCGGTCGAGGCCGACGCGTGGGGGTTCGACCTCGCGGTCGGCTGCACCTACAAGTACCTGAACGGAGGACCCGGCTCACCGGCCTTCGCGTACGTCGCTTCGCGGCTGCAGGACCGGCTCGCCCAGCCGATCCAGGGGTGGATGGGCACCGCCGACGTGTTCGCGATGGGGCCGTCGTATCGGCCTGCCGACGGCATGCGACGCTTCCTGTCGGGCACGCCGCCGATCGTCGGCATGCTCGCGATGCAGGACACCCTCGGCCTGCTCGAGGAGGTCGGCATCGGGGCCGTGCGCGTCAAGTCGGTCGCGCTCACCGAGTTCGCCGTGCGGGTGGCCGACGAGCTGCTCGCCCCGCTCGGGGTCGCGGTGGCGTCGCCCCGGGATCCCGCCGAGCGGGGCGGCCACGTGACGCTCTCGCACCCCTCGATGCGCTCGGTCACCGCGCGGCTGTGGACGCAGGACGTCATCCCCGACTACCGCGACCCCGGCGGCCTCCGCATCGGCCTCTCGCCGCTCTCGACCTCCTTCGCCGAGACGCTGGCGGGCCTGCGGGCGGTCGAGGCCGCGGTGCGCGCCGAGTCCTGAGCGCGGGGTCGGTGTCCACAGGCGAACCGATCGACCGACACCGCTGACCTACACTGGCGCGATGAGCAATGAGGCTCCGCCGGCGACGGGGGTTCCGGCATCTCTCACTCCCGCGCGCCTGAGCCGCGGAACGATCGCGCGCTATGCGACCGGGTCGCTCGGCACGGGCGGGTTCGCGACGCTGCCCGGACTGGTGCTGACGTACTACCTGACCGACTCGCTCGGGGTCGCCGCGCTCGCGGCGGGCGCCGTCATCACGGTCGCGAAGGTGTGGGACGTCGTCATCGACCCGATCATCGGGGCGCTCACCGACCGCGACCTCGCCCGCCACGGCAGCCGACGCCGCCTGATGCTGATCGGCGCGCTCGCCCTGCCGGTGCTGTTCGCCCTGACGTTCGCCGTGCCGCCGTCGCTCGGTCCGGTCATCGCGGGCATCTGGGTGCTGGTCGCGTTCACGTTGACGGCGACGGCGTTCAGCCTCTTCCAGGTGCCGTACATCGCGCTTCCCGCCGAGCTCACGCCGCGCTACGACGAGCGCACACGGCTGCTGACCTGGCGCGTCGTCGCGCTCACGCTTGCGATCCTGCTGTTCGGCGCCGGCGGTCCGGCGCTGCGCCGCGTGTCGGACGACCCGTTCGTCCAGTACCTCGCGATGGGCGTGGTGTGCGGTGTCGTGATCGGGATCGGGATGCTGGTTGCCACCGGTGTCGCCAAGGGCGCAGCATCCGTCCCCGCTGCCATCACCGCCGATCTCCGCGAGACTCCGACGGAGCGCCGAGACGCCAGCCGCGCCGTGCAGTCTCGGCGCGCGGTTGGCGTCTCGCGGGAAGAAGCCAGGGATCGCCCCGCGACGGCTGCTGCGGCCGCGGGGATCCGGGCGCACTTCGCGGACGGGATCGGTGCGCTCCGGCGCAGCCGGGCGTTCCGGCTGCTGCTGTCGACGTTCGTGCTGCAGGCCCTCGCCACGGGGCTCATGCTCGCGGGCGCGCAGTACGTCGCGACGTGGGTGCTCCACTCGCAGGCCGCAGTCGAGCTGCTGTTCGTCGCGCTCATCGCGCCGGCGCTGCTCGCCGCTCCGGCGTGGGGAGTGGTCGCGCGGCGGATCGGCAAGGAGCGCAGCTTCACCATCGCGAGCGTCGTGTTCGCGGTCGCCGCGCTGTCGATCCTCGGCATGCTGTGGGCGCCGGGCGACTGGATCTACGTGCCCGTCGGCGTCGCGGGCATCGCGTACGCGGGCATGCAGTCGCTGCCGATGGCGATGCTGCCCGACGTCATCTCGCACGACGAGCGCACGCACGGGCCCGGCCGGGCCGGCTCGTTCAGCGGCGTGTGGACCGCCGGCGAGACCGTGGGCTTCGCGCTCGGCGCGACGACACTGGCGGTGATCCTCGCCGCGACGGGGTACGTCTCGTCGACCGGCACCCAGGTGGTACAGCAGCCGGATGCCGCGATCACGGGCATCGTCCTGAGCTTCAGCCTCGCGCCGGCCGTGCTCATCGCGCTGAGCCTCGTGACGCTCGCCCGGTACCCGCTGCGCCGCGCCGACATCGATCGCGGCTGACGCCGCCGGCGCCGACGTGGCATCGGGTCGCACGGACGCTGACATCGAGTGCCGGGTGGGGTGGCATAGGATGCCCCGTGACGCACTCGCCCGAGCCGGGTTCCCGCGCGCGAGTTCGAAGGAGAGCAGCATGTCACCCACCTCGGCGACGACCCCCGCGAAGCCGCGCAAGACGACGGGGAAGCGCGCGGCAGCTCCCGAGCTTCCCGCCGACGAGCGCGCGGCGCTCGACGGCGACCTCGACCGGCTCGAGGCGGGCGCGCGGGTCTGGGTCG
>DATEOM010000166.1:0-2370 GCA_035274105.1 Microbacterium sp. | reverse complement strand
GGTCTGGCGATCGCGCTCGACCGCGGCGGTCCCTGGGTGAGGCGCGCCGCGCGCGGCGCGTCGGTCGCCGTCGTCGCCGTCCTCGTGGGCGCCGGGGTCGGCACGGGAGCTTTGACCACGATCGCCGGCCGGTGGACCCTCCCTGTCGACTGGGCGGTGCTCGCATGCGACGTGGGTCAGGGCGATGCCGTGCTGCTCCGGTCGGAGGGCGCCGTCGCGCTCGTCGACACCGGGCCGGACCCCGAACCGCTCGCCGCCTGCCTCTCCCGTGCGGGCCTCGACCGGATCGACCTGCTCGTCCTCACCCACTTCGACCTCGACCACGTCGGCGGACTCGACGCGGTGCGGGGCCGCGTCGGGACGGTGCTCCACGGGCCCGGCGACGCCGCCGCCGAGGTGGCGGTCGCCTCGCTGACGGCGCAGGGAGCCCGCGCCACGGAAGCGGCAGCAGGTCTCAGCGGCTCACTCGGGGGCGCGCGATGGCGGGTCGTCTGGCCGACGGCCGGCAGCCGCGCCTTCCCGCCGGGCAACGACGCGAGCGTCGTCCTCGACGTCCGAGGCGGCGGCATCCCGCCGACGCTGCTCCTCGGTGACCTCTCGGCCTCTCCCCAGCGACTCCTCACGGCCTCGGGCGCCCTGGACCCGCCGTATGCGATCGTCAAGACCGCACATCACGGGAGCGCCGACCAGGATGCGGGGCTCTACGTGGCCGCACGGCCGTCGATCGCGCTCATCACGGTCGGTGTCGTCAACGACTACGGGCATCCGCGCGACGAGGCGCTCGCGATGCTCGACGAGATCGGTGCGCGGATCGTTCGCACCGACCTCGACGGGGCGATCGCCCTGTGGACCTCGGACGCCGGCTCCGTGTCGGTCTGGCGCGACCGCGGCGGGTGAGCGCTGCCGGCCGCCGTCGGTGGTCGTCGGTAGGCTGGGGGAATGGCTTCCCCCGCACGCCGAGCACCCGCGAAGGCCGCGCGCAGCGCCATTCCCCAGCTCTCATGGCGGGCTCCGCAGCCGGCGCCGGTCGTGCTCGTCTCCGGGCCGGAGGAGGTCTGCGCCGAACGCGCGATCGCCGGCGTGCGCGACTACCTCCGCGCCGAAGACCCGACGCTCGAGGTGTCCGACATCCGCGCCGACGACTACGCCGCGGGAACGCTCCTGGGTGTGACCTCGCCGTCGCTGTTCGGCGAGCCGCGGCTGGTCCGCGTCAGCGGCGTCGAGAAGTGCTCCGACATCTTCCTCGCCGAGGCCGTGGCGTATCTCTCGGCCCCGCAGGACGGCGCGACGGTCGTGCTCCGCCACACCGGCGCGAGTGTGCGCGGCAAGAAGCTGCTCGACGCCATCCGCGCGGGCGAGGGTTCCGGCGTAGAGATCGCGTGCCCGGCCGTCAAACGCGACTCCGACCGCTTCGACTTCGCCGCGGGGGAGTTCCAGGCCGCGAAGAAGCGCATCGCCCCGACGGCGCTGCGCGCACTCGTCTCCGCGTTCGCCGACGACCTCACCGAGCTCGCGGCAGCGTGTCAGCAGCTCATCGCCGACGTCCCCGGCGACATCACCGACCAGGTCGTCGAGCGCTACTACGGCGGCCGCGTCGAGACGTCGGCCTTCACCGTCGCCGACACGGCGATCGCGGGGCGCTACGGCGAGGCGCTCATCGCGCTGCGCCACGCGCTGGCGTCCGGCGCCGACCCGGTGCCGCTCGTCGCCGCGGTCGCGCTGAAGCTGCGCACGATGGCGCGGGTCGCGGGCAACCGCGAGCCAGCGGCGGCCCTGGCCTCTCGTCTGGGCATGAAGGACTGGCAGGTCGATCGCGCCCGCCGCGACCTCGCCGGCTGGAACGAAGAGAGCCTCGGCCGCGCGATCCAGGCGACGGCACGGGCGGACGCCGAGGTCAAGGGCGGTTCGCGCGACGCGGTCTTCGCTTTGGAGCGCATGATCACGGTGATCGCCACGCGCGCACCGTACGGCGCCTGAGCCCGACACGCCGGACCACCCGCCTCACCTGCGAAAGGCCCGCCCCTTGCGGGACGGGCCTTCACGCGACTCGGGGTCGCGGAGCTTGTCAGAGGCTCAGAGAGCGGCGACCTGCTTGGCGATGGCCGACTTGCGGTTCGCTGCCTGGTTCTTGTGGATGACGCCCTTGCTGACGGCCTTGTCGAGCTTCTTGGTCGCCGTGCCCAGCGCCTTCTCGGCAGCAGCCTTGTCGCCGGCCGCGATCGCCTCGCGGGTGCGACGGACGTGCGTCTTCAGCTCGCTCTTGACGGCCTTGTTGCGCTCGCGCGCCTTCTCGTTGGTCTTGTTGCGCTTGATCTGCGACTTGATGTTCGCCACGTGTCGACGTTCTTTCGTTCGAAGGTGAATCGGATT
>DATEOM010000165.1:0-6303 GCA_035274105.1 Microbacterium sp. | reverse complement strand
GCCGTCGACGCCCAGCAGCAGGGTGGGGACCGTCTCGTAGCCGACGCCGTCGGCTCCCGGCAGCGTGGCGAGGAAGTCCGGGTAGACCGCGGCGGCCGCCCGCGCGAGCGCGAGCGCCTCCTCCTCGCCCTGCCTATGCTCACCCGCGACGCCCAGCATGCCGCCGGCCGCCCAGGTCGCACCCGATCCGGGCGCGGCATCGATCAGGCGGACGCGGCGACCGGTGCGCGCGAGCTCCCACGCGATCGCGGAACCGACGACTCCCGCGCCGATGACGGCGACGTCGACCCGATCCGAGCGGTCAGCGCCCGGCAACGGGCGCATCCGCGCGGCGGCTCACCTCGTCGGCGAGCGGGCGGCCCGAACCTGCGGTTCCCGCGACTCCCGCTGGGGAAGACGAATGCGGTGGGTGCGAGATGCGCGAACTCATCGGGGCTCCTACTTCCTACGCCGGCATGACCCGTACAGGTACGACGGTCGCAGGCAGCCTCAGCCCGATCTCAGCCCCTGCTGGGGCTCCCGTGTGGATGCCTCGAGCGTAGCAGTCGCGGTGACTCGTGCTCGCCGCGAGCCGGCGTCGACGAGATCAGGAAACGGTGGGAGGAGGGAGGGTTCCTAGACGTCGGCGCCGTGCTCGACGTCGGCGGCGCCCACGATGATCGGGATCGCCGAGGTGGTGGTGGGCACCGAGGCCGACAGCAGCGAGCCGTCCTCGCGGCGCGCGTCGCCGAGCTCGCGCAGCGACGGCCGGCCCGGAATGACCGGGCCCTGCCCGTCGAGCGGCGCCACGACCTCTTCGCCCGCGCCCACCACGTAACCCACGCCACGCACGCTGAAGCCGACGGGGTCGCCCTCCGTCGCGCGCACGCGCAGCTCGCCGCGGGTGACCGTGACGACCAGGCGCGTGCCGTGCCAGTGCAGCACGAACTCCAGCGACGGCCACGACGCGGGAAGGCGCGGATCGAACGACAGCTCGCCGAAGTGGTCGCGCATGCCGCCGAAGCCGGAGACGAGCGCTGTCCACACGCCACCCGCCGATGCCACGTGCACCCCATCGGCGGCGTTGTGGTGCAGGTCGCCGAGGTCGACGAAGATCGACTGCCGGAAGTACTCGAGCGCGAGGTCCTGGTAGCCCACCTCGGCGGCGAGGATCGACTGCACGACCGCCGACAGCGTCGAGTCGCCGGTGGTCAGCGGGTCGTAGTACTCGAAGTCGGCGAGCTTGTCCTCGTCGGAGAAGTGGTTGCCCTGCAGGAACAGCGCGAGGACGACGTCGGCCTGCTTGAGCACCTGGTACCGGTAGATCACCAGCGGGTGGAAGTGCAGCAGCAGGGGGCGCTTGTCGGGCGGTGTGTTCTCGAGGTCCCAGATCTCGCGCTCGAGGAACACGTGATCCTGCGGATGGATGCCGAGGCTCGGGCTGAACGGGATGTGCATGGCCTCGGCGGCCCGCTCCCACGCGTCGGGCTCGCCCGGCTCGAGGGCCAGGCGGTCGACCATCTGGCGGTAGACCTCGCCGTCGGCCTCGGCCATCTCGCGGATCGTGCGGGCGGCGAAGCGGAGATTGAACCGCGCCATGACGTTCGTGAACAGGTTGTCGTTGACGACGGTGGTGTACTCGTCCGGGCCCGTCACACCGTGGATGTGGAACGTGTCCCCCTCGCCGTCGAGCACGCCGTCGCTCGAACGCCAGAAACCGAGGGTCGCCCACAGCCGCGCCGTCTCGACGGCGATGTCGACGCCCTCCCGGAAGAGGAAGTCGGTATCGCCGGTCGCCCGCACGTACTTGGCCAGGGCGAAGCTGACGTCGGCGTTGATGTGGTACTGCGCGGTGCCGGCGGCATAGTACGCGGACGCCTCTTCGCCGTTGATCGTGCGCCACGGGAAGAGCGCACCGGCCTCGTTGAGCTGGAACGCCCGGCGACGCGCGGCGGGAAGCATGAGGTATCGCATCCGCAGCGCGTTGCGCGCCCACAACGGCGTCGTGTACGCGAGGAACGGGAGCACGTAGATCTCGGTGTCCCAGAAGTAGTGTCCGGAGTACCCCGAGCCCGTCATGCCCTTCGCGGGCACGCCCTGGCCATCGGCACGCGCCGACGCCTGCGCCAGCTGGAACAGGCACCAGCGGGTGGCCTGCTGGAGGTCGTCGTGGCCGCCGATGCGCACGTCCGAGCGCTCCCAGAACGCGTCGAGCCACTCGCGCTGCTGAGCGCGGATCACGTCGACGCTCTCGCCGAGGGCGCGGTCCAGGGTGCGCCGGCAGCGGTCGACGAGTTCGCGTGCGGGCACGCCGCGCGATGTGTGGTAGCTCACCAGCTTGGTGACGCGGATCGGCACGCCGGCCTTCGCGTTCACGCGGAACACGTTCTTCGCGATGTCGGGCTCGATGAGCGTGCGCGACGTGTACTCGTTCGCCGTCTCGACCAGGTGGTCGGCGACGACGGCGACCGTCATGCCCGAGTCGGTGACCCGGTACGACAGGGCCGAGCGCAGTTTGTCCTGCCAGTACTCCTGCGGCTGCAGCACGCGCTCGTGGAACTTCTCGGTCTTGCGGGGGTCGAATCCCGCCCTGCGCGGCGCGGCCGGCGTGCCGCCGTAGACGTCCTCGCCGTCCTGGCGATTGACGATCTGGCAGCTCACGGTGACCGGGGCGTCGGCATTGAGCACGGTGACGTCCACGCTCATGAGCGCGAGGTGCTTCTCTTCGAACGACACCAGGCGCTCGTAGTCGATCCGCACCTCTTTGCCCGAGGGCGTCACCCACAGGATGTGCCGGCGCTGCACGCCGTCGCGCATGTCGAGCGTCCGCTCGTACTCGCGCACGTCGGCGACGTCGAGCGACAGCGGCTCGTCGTCGACGTAGACCCGCATGACCTTCGCGTCGGGGGCGTTGATGATCGTCTGCCCGACCTCGGCGAAACCGTAGGCCTGCTCGGCGTGACGGATCGGGAACGTCTCGTGGAACCCGTTGATGAATGTGCCGTGCTCGTGCGCGTGACGCCCCTCGGGCTGATTGCCGCGCAGGCCCAGGTAGCCGTTGCCCACCGCGAACAGCGTCTCGGTGACGCCGGCGTCGTCGATGTCGAACGACGTCTCGACGAGGCGCCACGGGTCGACGGGGAACCGGTCGCGATCGATCATCGTGCGAACTCCTCCAGATCCTTGACCACGACATGGGCGCCCGCCTCGACGAGGTCTTCCTCGCCGGCACCGCGGTCGACGCCCACCACCAGCCCGAAACCGCCGGCGGCGGCCGACTGCACGCCGCTGATGGCGTCTTCGACCGCGGCGCTCTGCGAGGGCTCGACGCCCAGCATCCGTGCCGCCTCGACGAACACGTCCGGTGCGGGCTTCGAGGCGAGGTGGTCGCGTTCGGCGATGACGCCGTCCATCACGACGGCGAAGCGATCACGAATGCCGGCTGCCGCCAGCACCTCCTCCGCGTTCTTGGAGCTCGACACCACCGCGACGGGCGTGCCGGCTGCGGCGAGGACATCGAGCAGGCGCAGCGATCCCGGGTAGGGTGCGATGCCCTCGGCGCGGAGCACGCGCTCGAAGACGGCGTTCTTGCGGTTGCCGATGCCGCATACGGTGTCGGCGGTGACCGGGTCGGAGGGGTGGCCCCACGGCACCTCGACGTCGCGCGAGCGCAGCAGGCTGGCCACGCCGTCGTAGCGCTTCTTGCCGTCGAGGTGGTCGAAGTAGTCGCGCTCGGTGTACGGCGGGGTGATGCCCCACGCCGCGAAGAGCTCCTCGAACATCGTCTGCCACGCATGCATGTGCACTTCTGCGGTGGGCGTGAGCACGCCGTCCAGATCGAACAGCACGGCCTCGTAGGCGGTCAGATCGGGCAGGGCGTCGTCAGCCACAGAACCTCCGGATGCGGGTACGGATGCTTCGGCACTGCAGCGCGCCGTCCAGCAAGCGTAATGCGCGTGAGTGTCGGGTCACACCCTGTGACGGGTTAAGAGCGGGCGACGCTCAAGGTCTGGCGCGCGATCTCGAGCTCCTCGTCGGTGGGCACGACGAGCACGGTCACCCTCGAGGCGTCCGTCGAGATGATCCGGATGCCGCGCTCGGAGCTCTCGTTGCGCGCGGGGTCGATCTCGACACCCGCGAAGCCCAGCGTCTCGAGGGCGCCGGCCCGCACCTGCGGGGCGTTCTCGCCCACCCCCGCGGTGAAGGAGATGACGTCGGCGCCGCCCAGCTGGGCCAGGTAGGCGCCGGCGTACGCGCGCAGACGGTGCACGTACACCTCGAACGCCAGGATCGCCTTCTCCTCGCCGCGCTCGATGGCGGCGCGGATGTCGCGCAGGTCGTTGGAGCCCGCGAGCCCCAGCAGACCGCTGCGCTTGTTGAGCAGCTCGTCGAGGTCGTCGACCGTCATGCCGGCGCGCCGCTCGAGCTGCAACAGCACGGCCGGGTCGATGTCGCCCGAGCGCGTGCCCATCACGAGCCCCTCGAGCGGGGTGAACCCCATCGACGTGTCGACCGAGCGTCCGCCGTCGATCGCCGTGACCGATGCGCCGTTGCCGAGGTGGAAGACGATCTGCTTGAGCTCGGCGAGCGGGCGGCCGAGGAAGGCGGCCGCGGTCTCGCTGACGAACTTGTGCGACGTGCCGTGGAATCCGTAGCGGCGGATGCGATGGGATGCTGCGACCTCCGCGTCGATCGCGTACGTGTAAGCCGCACGTGCCAGGGTCTGGTGGAAGGCCGTATCGAAGACGGCCACGTGCGGCACGTCGGGGAACGCCGACCGGGCGGCGACGATGCCGGCGAGGTTCGCCGGGTTGTGCAGCGGCGCGAGCACGGCGAGCTCGTCGATGTTGATCTCGACGAGGGGCGTGATGAGCGTCGGCTCGAAGAACCGCGCGCCGCCGTGCACGACCCGGTGTCCCACGGCCACGGGCGGCGTGTCGGCGAGCGACGGCCCGTCGGAAGCGAACGCTTCGAGCATCACGCCGAACCCCGCGGTGTGATCGGGGATCGGCAGCTCCCGCGTGCGCGTGGCGTCGAGGAAGGCAGGCGAGGGCCCCTCCGTCGGCGTCGCGTACACCGTGTGGCGCGCGACGCCGATCGGGTCGCCGATGCGCTCGACGAGGCCCGACGCGAGCGTGCGCTCGGTGTCCATGTCGAGGAGCTGGTACTTGAACGACGACGAGCCGCTGTTGATCACGAGCACCGGGGTCATCGCGTCACTCGCCCTGCGCCTGGATCGCGGTGATCGCGATGGTGTTGACGATGTCGTCGACCAGCGCGCCGCGCGACAGGTCGTTGATCGGCTTGTTGAGGCCCTGCAGCACCGGCCCGATGGCGACGGCGCCGGCGGAGCGCTGCACCGCCTTGTACGTGTTGTTGCCGGTGTTGAGGTCCGGGAAGACGAACACGGTGGCGCGGCCGGCGACGGCCGAGCCCGGCATCTTCGCGGCGGCCACCGCCGCATCGGCCGCCGCGTCGTACTGGATCGGCCCCTCGACGAGCAGCTCCGGGGCCCGCGATCGGACGAGGGCCGTCGCATCCCTCACCTTCTCGACATCGGCGCCCGATCCCGACTCGCCCGTCGAGTACGACAGCATCGCCACGCGCGGGTCGATGCCGAACTGCGCGGCGGTCGCGGCCGACGAGATCGCGATGTCGGCGAGCTGCTCGCTCGTCGGGTCGGGGATGACGGCGCAGTCGCCGTAGACCAGCACACGATCGGCGAGGGCCATGAGGAACACGCTCGACACGACCGAGACGCCCGGCTTCGTCTTGATGATCTCGAACGCGGGGCGGATCGTGTGCGCCGTCGTGTGCGCGGCTCCCGACACCATGCCGTCGGCGAGTCCCAGGTGCACCATCATCGTGCCGAAGTACGACACATCGGTGACCGTGTCGGCCGCCTGCCCCACCGTGACGCCCTTGTGGGCGCGCAAGCGCGCGTACTCCTCCGCGAACTTGTGCACGTGCACCGCGTCCAGGGGGGAGAGCACCTCGGCAGCCTGGATGTCGATGCCCAGCTCGATGGCCCGCGCCCGCACCTCGAACGGCTCGCCGAGGATGACGAGGTCGGCGATGCCGCGCTTGAGCACCGTGGCCGCAGCGCGCAGCACACGGTCGTCGTCGCCCTCGGGCAGCACGATGCGCTTGCGCTCCGCGCGCGCCCGCTCGATGAGCTGGAATTCGAACATGAGGGGCGTGACCACCGTCGCGCGCGCCACGCCGAACGCGACGAGCAGCTCGTCGGTGTCGACGCTCTGCTCGAAGAGGGCGAGCGCCGTGTCGTACCGCCGCTGCGAGTCGGCGGCGAGGCGGCCGCGCGTG
>DATEOM010000164.1:0-3246 GCA_035274105.1 Microbacterium sp. | reverse complement strand
GAGCCCCGAGCCGGTCGGCACCCGTCGGCCATTGCCGGCGCGGCTCGATCGGAGCCCCGACGCGGTCGAGGGCGGCGGTCGCGGCATCCGTCGCCCCGGAGGCGATGGCGGTGGGGAACCACGCGCCCGCGCAGTTGTCGCAGCGGCCGCACGGCGCCGCCGTGTCGTCGTCGAGCGAGCGCTGCAGGAACTCCATGCGGCAGCCGGAGGTCTCTTCGTACTCGATCATGTGCTGCTGCTCGGCGACGCGCTCGGCCGCGATGCGGCGATAACGCTCCTCGTCGTAGGTCCACGGCGCACCGGTGGCGACCCACCCGCCGCGCACGCGACCGACGGCGCCGTCGACGTCGAGCACCTTGAGCAGCAGCTCGAGCGGCGTGCGGCGAATGTCGACGACCGCCTCGAGCGCCGGCGTCGACATCGGCGCGCCGGCGGCGGCGAGCGTGGCGAGCACCCGCTCGGCGCGGTCGCGGTCGGGCATCGACGCGGTCGCGAAGTAGTGCCAGATGTCGCGGTCTTCGACGCCGGGCAGCAGCAGCACGTCGGCCGAGTCGGTGGCGCGGCCGGCACGACCGACCTGCTGGTAGTACGACACCGGTGACGACGGCGCCCCGAGGTGCACCACGAAGCCGAGGTCGGGCTTGTCGAATCCCATGCCGAGCGCGCTCGTCGCCACGAGCGCCTTCACGCGGTTGTCTTTGAGGAGCGCCTCGGACTCCTCGCGCTCATCGGCGTCGGTCTGGCCGGTGTACGCGCGCACGTCGTAGCCGCGCTCCCGAAGCAGCCGCGCGGTGTCGTTCGCCGCCGCCACCGTCAGCGCGTAGATGATGCCGGAGCCCGGCAGGTCGCCGAGGTGGCTGATGAGCCACGCCAGCCGGCTCGGCGAGTTCGGCAGCCGCAGGACGCCGAGCCGCAGGGACGCCCGCGCGAGCGGACCGCGGATGGTGAGCACACCGGGGGTCGCGGCATCCGTCTCGGCCATCCCGGCATCGAGCTGCTCGGCGACGTCGGCGACCACGCGGCTGTTGGCGGTCGCGGTGGTCGCGAGCACCGGCACGCCCGCGGGCATGCGCGCGATGAGATCGCGCAGGCGCCGGTAGTCGGGGCGGAAGTCATGGCCCCAGTCGCTGATGCAATGCGCCTCGTCGACCACGAGGAGCCCGATGCGGGCGACGAGCTGCGGCAGCTGCTCGTCGCGGAACGACGGGTTGTTGAGGCGCTCGGGCGACACGAGGAGCACGTCGACCTCGTCGCCGTCGAGCTGGGCGAGCACGTCGCCCCACTCGTGGGCGTTGGTCGAGTCGATCTTCACGGCCCGGACGCCGGCGCGCGCGGCGGCGGCGATCTGGTCCCGCATCAGGGCCAGGAGGGGCGAGACGAGCACGGTGGGTCCTGCCCCGCGCCGCCGCAGGAGCAGGGTCGACACGAAGTACACGGCCGACTTGCCCCACCCGGTGCGCTGCACCACGAGCGCCCGCCGGCGGTCATCGACGAGCGCCTCGATCGCCTCGAACTGCCCGTCGTGGAAGTCGGCGTCGTCGCGCCCGACCAGCGTGCGCAGCACGCCGAGGGCTTCGGTGCGGGTCGTGGTGGTCGCTGTCACCCTCCCACCCTGCCTGAGACGGCCGACACCGGCGAGGCCGTGGACGACCGATGTGGATTTCCGGCGCCGGGAGCGCGCGATCGGCGCCGATGTGGAGGAGCGGACACCGCAGCACCCGGGCGTCACTCACCCGATCGGCCGATGAACTTCCGGCTCACACATCCGCGATGGGCCCCCGACCCACAAAGCGTTGGCGGGTCGCCCCGGGGGGAGGCACGTGTGAGCCGGAAGTTCATCGGCGTATCGAGCGGATGTCTGCGGACGCGGAGGGTGACCGCCTCGGCACCGCCGCCCCTTCGGGGTGGGTCCTCCACCCCGTGCTACCGTGGCCGCGAAGAGGGAGGTGCGCGTGCTCGACACGATCACTGCGGTGCTGCGGCTCTTCGTCGAGGTGCTCGTCTCAGCGCTCCGCCCCGCCGCCGACCTCGCCGGCGCCGCGGCCCGCTCACTGTTCGAGATCGCGCCCGCATCCGACCCGCAGACCGGCGCACTCGTGATCGCCGTCGCCGTCGTCGCCGCTCTCGCGCTGCTCGCCGTCGCGATCGCCGTCTCGCTCGTCCCGGCTCGCACGATCGCCACCGCGGCGCACCCGCGGCGTGCGATCGCCGACGCGACGCGGCTCACCGCGTCCCACCCCGACGCTCCCGGACACTCGCGTCCGCGCGCCCCGGGTTCCGCGGCCCTGGCCGCGTAGCCCCGACGCCCGCTCCCCCGAGGACCGCTCGCCGGTGCCTTCGTGGCCGCACGCCACGAAACAGCACCCGACGAACGGACACCTCCATGGACCTCTACGCCTTCCCGCCCATCGCCGCGACCCTCGACGCGGCCTACACCCTCCTCATGTGGCTCGCGGCCCTGCTCGAGCCCCTCGCCGGATCCGCCGCGGCCGCAGCATCCGTCATCGTCCTCACCCTGCTCGTGCGCGCGGCGCTCATCCCCGCCGGCGTCGCGCAGGCGAAGGCCGAGCAGACCCGCAGCCGCCTCGCGCCGAAGCTCAGGGACCTCCAGCGCCGCCACAAGAAGGACCCCGAGCGCCTGCAGCGCGAGACGATGAAGCTCTACGCGGACGAGAAGGCCTCACCCCTCGCCGGCTGCCTGCCCATGCTCGCGCAGGCGCCCGTCATCGCGATCGTCTACGCGCTCTTCGTGCACACCGCGATCGCCGGGCACGCCAACGCGCTGCTCGCCGACCAACTGCTGGGCGTGCCGCTGGGCACGAGCCTCGTGGCCGCGGTCTCATCGGGGACGGCGACCGCGGTGACGTTCGGCGCCTTCGCCGGTGTGATCGCGGTGATCGTCGTGGTGGCCGAGATCACGCGGCGCACGTTCCGCCCGCAGATCGAGTCGGCACCGGATGCTGCGCCTCTCGGCGGCGCCGGCATCGCGAGGCTGGCGGGCGTGCTGCAGTTCACGACCGCCGTCTTCGCGCTGTTCGTACCGCTCGCCGCCGCGCTGTACCTCGCGACGACCGTGGCGTGGACGCTGGCGCAGCGCCTGGTGCTGCGGCGGATCCACCCTCTCACGACCGCGTGAGGCGCGGCCGGATCAGGCCGTCCGATCTTCGCGCGCGTGCAGCAGACCGCTCACCGCGCCGAGCGCCGCGCCGGCCAGCGTGTCGACCACGCGCTCGGTCGCGACCGCGA
>DATEOM010000163.1:0-3390 GCA_035274105.1 Microbacterium sp. | reverse complement strand
TCCACGCCGATGCGGGCTGCGGCCTCGGCCGCTTCGCGCTCGCCCTTGGCGATCTCGAGGTCGACGCGCGCGCCCTCGAGCGCCGCCTGCTCGCGCTCGGCCAGGGCGCGCTTGGCAAGCTTCTGCTGGGCGGCCGCGGTGCGGGCGTTGAGTTCGAGCCGCACCTCTTCGGGGGTCTCGCTCGTCTCGGCGAGCACGCGGAGCGCCTGGTTCAGGCGGACGGCGTTGCGCTCGGCCGCGTCGAACTGGCGACGGCTGTGCCACGAGGGCAGCAGGTACACCAGCCACAAGGCCACGGCGACGAGAACGATGACTCCCCCACCCCACACCTGCCCGCCCATGGTCACCACGGTAGGCGACCGGACGGCGGTGTCCCTCGCATCCGTCCGCGTGTCACGCAAGACGGATTTCTGGCGTGGTCAGGCACGGCGATGCGCGGCGACGCGCCGCCGGGGGTGGGAGTCGACAACCGGACGACCTACGCGTGCAGCCGGTCCGCGGGCGGAACGGTCGCCGCGTCCTGGGGAGCACGGCCCGAGATCCAGCGCTGCAGCACGCCCTCGGGCACGTCCTCGCGGACGAGAGCGAAGGCGTAGTGGTCGCGCCAGTCCCCGTCGATGTGGATGAAGCGACGGCGCAGCCCCTCGTAGCGGAAGCCGAGCTTCTCGACGACGCGCAGACTCGCCCGGTTCTCGGGGCGGATGCAGATCTCCATGCGGTGCAGGCGCAGCTCCGAGAAGCAGATGTCGGTCGCGAGCGCCACCGCCGTCGGCGTGATGCCGCGGCCCGCGAACCGCTCGCTCACCCAGTAGCCGATCGTGGCGGACGCGAGCGAGCCGCGGGCGATCCCCCACACATTGAGCTGGCCGGCGATCTCGCCGTCGGACTCCATGACGAAGGGCACGCCGGCGCCGTCGCGGTACTGCTGCAGCAGCCGGCGCACGCCCACCCGCATGTCGAACGACACCGGCCCGTCGGGACTCGTCGCCTCCCACGGGCGCAGCCAGGTGCGATTGGAGAGCAGCTCGTTCTGCAGCACGCGCGCGTCGCGCTGGCGTACGAGCCGGATCGCCACCGAGCCGTGCCTGCGGGGAGTCGAAAGATCCACGAGACCCCCTCGAACGGGCGGCGTCAGAGGTTCGCCGCGAAATCCTTGAACCAGGGACGCAGCGCGGGACCGAGATCTTCGCGATCGGCCGCCAGCTGCACGATGGCCTTGATGTAGTCCACCCTATCGCCGGTGTCATAGCGACGGCCACGGAAAACGACGCCGTAGACGCCGGGGCCGTCGGGGGCCGCCGCGAGCTCCTGGAGCGCGTCGGTGAGCTGGATCTCGCCGCCCTTGCCGGGCTCGGTGCGCTCGAGGATCTCGAACACGTCGGGCGAGAGCACGTAGCGGCCGATCACGGCGTAGTTCGAGGGCGCGTCCTCCTTGGCCGGCTTCTCGACGAGGCCGGTGACCTTGACGACGCCGTCGACCTCGGTCGTCTGGACCGCCGCCGCGCCATAGAGGTGGATCGAGTCCTCCGGCACCTCGAGCAGGGCGACGATCGCGGCCCCGGTGCGCTCGTACTGCTGGAGCATGGTCGTCAGCAGCGGGTCGCGCTCGTCGATGAGGTCGTCGCCGAGGAGGACGGCGAACGGGTGGTCGCCCACGTGCGCCTTGGCGCGAAGCACCGCGTGGCCGAGGCCGCGCGGCTCGCCCTGGCGGACGAAGTGGATGTCGGCGAGGTCGCTCGAGCGCTGCACCTTCTGGAGCTTCTCGTGGTCGCCCTTCTTCGCCAGGTTGCTCTCGAGCTCGGGCACCGAGTCGAAGTGGTTGGAGAGATTGTTCTTGTTGCGTCCGATGATGATGAGGACGTCGTCGATGCCCGCCTGCGTGGCCTCTTCGACCACGTACTGGATGGCGGGCTTGTCGACGACGGGGAGCATCTCTTTCGGCATCGCCTTCGTCGCAGGGAGGAATCGAGTGCCGAGACCGGCAGCGGGGATCACGGCCTTGAAGGGCTTATGCGTCATGCAAGCCACTCTATCCAGGGCTCGGAGACGCTTATGCGTCGGGCACGTTACCGTTCGACGCCGCCAGCGCCTCCACGACTTACAATCGACACCATGTCCGACGCCATCGCCGACGCGAAGCGCGCCCTGCGCGCGGAGCTCCGCGAGCGACGCCAGCTCATCTCGCCGCAGGCGCGCGAAGCCGCCGAGGCGGGCATCCACACCCAGCTCGACGCCCTCGTCGCCGAGCACGGCGCCCGCTCGATCTCGTGCTTCCTGTCGACCACGGCCGAGCCGGGCACCCGCTCTTTCGTGGCGGATGCCGTGGCCCGCGGCATCCGTGTGCTCCTTCCCGTGACCCGCACCGACGGCCTGCTCGACTGGGCGGTCGCCACGGTCGACGGCGAGATCGCCGAGGGCATGTACGGGCTGTCCGAGCCCGTCGGCGAGCTGCTCGGGCCGATCGCGGTCAACGACGTCGACCTCCTCGTCATCCCCGCCGCCTCCGTCGACCGCACCGGGATGCGGCTCGGCTGGGGACGCGGCTTCTACGACAAGACCCTCGGGTCGATGGAGCGGTGCCCTCCCGTCTACGCGGTCGTCTTCGACTCGGAGTTCGTCGATGAGCTGCCGAGCGACGAGCTCGACGAGCGCGTCACCGGCGTCGTCACGCCCACTCGCACCATCACCCTCGCGCCCACGCGGCGCTGACAGCCGGAAACCGAGAGAACCATGCCCACGTACGCCTACGCCTGCAAGCAGTGCGGTCACCGCTTCGACGCGGTGCAGTCCTTCGCCGACCCCACCCTGACCGAGTGCCCGGAGTGCGGCGGAGCCCTCCGCAAGGAGTACGGCTCGATCGGCGTGACCTTCAACGGCTCCGGCTTCTACCGCACCGATTCCCGCGCGGGCGCGAAGTCGTCCGGTTCGGGATCGGGCGGCGGCACGGAGGCCGCGGGTGGCGCGTCCTCGTCGACTTCGACATCATCGAAGACCGAGGCGAAGGCCTCTCCCGCGTCGTCCGGAGCCTGATCCTCCGGCGCCCCAGACGCGGAACGACACCCAGGGGGTACACGTGATCAAGGGCTTCAAGGAATTCATTCTCCGCGGCAACGTCATCGACCTGGCGGTCGCGGTCGTCATCGGCGCCGCATTCACGGCCATCGTCAACGCCATCGTCAACGGGCTCATCAATCCCCTCATCGCGCTGGTGTTCAACGCCAGCAGCCTGGACCAGGTCGGCTGGACCGTCACGAACTTCAGCGGCGACCAGGTGTTCTTCGGGTTCGGCATGATCCTCGGCGCGATCATCAACTTCCTGGCCGTCGCGGTCGTGGTGTACTTCGTGTTCGTCTACCCGATGAACCACATCAAGGAACGCGCGGCGGCACG
>DATEOM010000162.1:0-4098 GCA_035274105.1 Microbacterium sp. | reverse complement strand
CCCCCCGCCCCGCGCAAGCGAGCCCCCTGCTGGCAGGGTGCCCTGAGCCGACCACGCGGCGGCTACCGGCCGTTAGCATGACACTGTGGAGCAGTTCTGGGAGTTCGCGGGCAACTTCTGGTGGCTCGTCTTCCCGCTGATGGGTGTGATCGGGTGGGTCGGCAGCGCCTGGGAGCGCGGCGCGCGGATGCGCCACAAGCGCCGCCTCGAGGTGATGCACGCGAAGGCCGAGCTCAAGGCCGCACAGGCTGCCGCGCGCGGAAAGGCGGTGCCCGCGGCATCCCTCCCTCCGATCACGGCCGCGACGGCAACCGCCGCGTCGGGACCGGGTGCGTCGTCGTCGCGTGAGACGCAGACGACGCAGCTCGAGCGTCTGTTCGCCGAGCACGACGCGGTCACCGCGCGCTGGCTGGAGTACGAGCTCGACGTCGCGAAGATCATCGCGTTCCCCGCCATGAGCGACGGGCGCCAGCCGCTCACGGCCGCATTCCTGCGCGCGAAGCGCATCGCCGACGGGCTGCGGCCCGCGTCGGCGAAGGCCCGCCTGTCGAAGGAGCAGCTCGCCGAGTACCGCAACGCGGTCGCCGACTTCGAGGTGGCGTTCGACGTCGCCGAGCGCGACGCGCGCCGCCTGCGCGACTCGACCTTCACCGAGGACGAGCGCAAGCGCCTCGACACCGCCAAGAAGCTGCTCACCGTCGCGATCGACGAGGCCGCGACGCCGGCCGAGCGCCAGCTCGCCTACCGCCGCGTGCGCGAAGAGCTCGACGGACTCATCTCCATCTCGGACGAAGCCATCGAGGTGCTCGAGAACAAGGTCATGCTCGAGCTCGGGCCGGTCAGCTCCTCCACGACGACGGTGACGGATGCTGCGCCCCCGCCTCGCGCGGAGGCTCCGGCTGCGCCGGAGCCCGAACCCATCGCCGACCCCCTGCCCGCACCGAAGCGCCCGAGCACGACGCCGCCTCCCGGTGCGACCTGGCCGGTGCCCTCACGCGGGAACGGCGATGCGCCGGGTCGCGTGACACACCCCAAGCCCCACCGCTGAACACCGCATCGGCGTCAGGCGGCGAGCTCGGGGTGGGCGTCGATCCAGCCGTCGATGCGGGCGAACCAGTCGAAGAGCCACGCGGCGCGGGCGTCGAGGTCGTCGGGGATCTCCGACCGCGGGACGCGCCAGGCGCGCATCGTGATGCCCTTGTCCATCGGCAGCTCGCGCCAGATGTCGCGCAGGGTGTGCAGCCGGTCGAGGCCGGTGTGCGCGATGAACACGACGTCGGCGTCGGGCGCGGCGTCCAGCGCCGCGTGCATGCCGCCGGGCTGCGGCGCCATGACGTGCGTCATCGCCTCGGCCCGTTCGGCCATCGCCTCGCGGCCGGCGTCGCGCAGCCGGTTGATGCGGGAGCGCCGGCGCCTCGGGCTGACCTGACCCCCCTCCGGGAAGATGACGAACGCGTCCTCGGGGCCGAGCCCCGTGGCGAGATCGCGCAGCGCCGCCTCGACCGACGCGCCACCGCCCGCTCGGCCCTTGCCGAAGCCCGAGGGCACGATGAACCGCGCCGGGATGCGGTGCAGCAGGATGTCGATCGCCGGATCCCATTGAAGCGTGTACTTCAGCACGATCCGGGGGCGCCGCGCGACCTGGTTCAGCAGCGTGTGGATGAGGATGAACGAGTCGCCGGGACCGCCATGCCGGCTCGCGACTACGAGCGGCACGCCAGGTGCGAACAGCGCGTCGAAGGCGGCGCGGTCAGGTACCGCAGCATCCCGATCCCGTCGGCGACTGGGCAGCCGCACCAGGTCGTCCGCATCGTCGCGACCGGTGGTGGAGATCGTGAGGCGCAGCACGCCGCCGAAGATCCAGAACAGCGCGCGCAGCGCCCAGCCGCCGAGCGCGTAGTGCGCGGTGAGGAAGCTCGGCCGGCGCAGCGCGTAGCCGAAGCCCGATGCGATCCACAGGGCGAAGAGCGCGATGACGAGCATGGCGTCCCACACCAGGTACACGGTCACGAGCCACAGCACGCGGGGCAGCCGGAAGCGCCCGGGCACGAGCGACGTGAGCGCCAGCGCCACCAGCAGCCACAGCGGCGAGAGCACCAGCATGACCACCGCCGCCACGATCACGAGCGGGGCCAGGAGGATGCGGCGCACCCAGGTGGGCGGCATCCGCATCAGCGCTCCTCGTCGGGCCGGGGCGCTTCGACTCGCTTCGCTCGCTCAACGACCGGGGAGGTGCTCTCGGCGGTCAGCCCGCGGTCCGCGAGGAACGTGCGGCTGGCGTCGTAGGCGGCGTCGATGCGCCGGTGCACCGTGTCCATGCGCCGGTACGACATGAGCGAGTCGTCGCCGTCGAGTGTGCCGCCGCTCGGCAGCACGTGCAGGGCGACGCCTTCGGGCAGGGTCGCGACGTCGCGGGCGTAACGGTGCCGGCGGGCGATCTCGAAGGCCACGCGCGCCGTGTCGACCGCCGACTTCGGTGCGACCAGCGGGGTCTCGATGCGGCCGACCTGCAGCACGTACACCGTGGTCGCGCCGACCTCGACCGCCTGCTCGATGGGGATCGAGTTGACGATCCCGCCGTCGATGAAGTGCTCGTCGCCGATGCGGGTGGGCGGCAGGAGCCCCGGCACCGAGGCCGACGCGAGGATCGCCTCGATGAGCGGCCCCGACTCGAACACGTGCTCGGCGGCGCGCTCGATGCTCGCGGCGACGACCCGCAGCCGCACCGCGAGATCCTCGAAGGTCGTATCGGCGCCGAGCGCCCGCTCCAGCAGGTGCTGCAGCGGGGCGGGCGAGTTGAGGTGCGTCTTGGTCTTCACGAGCCGCGTGAACTGCGCGAACAGCGAGTCGCCGTAGACGGCGTTGGCCTCGGGCGAGGTCCACGCGTCGAGCAGGCGCTCGATCACCGCGGGTGTCGGGTCGCTCGCGACGAGGGCGCCGTTGATGGCGCCGATCGACGTGCCCACCACGACATCGGGACGGATGCCGCACTCCAGCAGTGCCCGCAGCATCCCGATCTCGACGGCACCGCGCACCCCGCCGCCGCCGAGAACGAAAGCCACCGTCATGCCCACACCCTATTGCGGGACTCCGCCTGGGCCGACCCGGCGTGCCCGATCCCCGCTCTTCCTTGCGAAGTCCGGACATCGCACCCCGCCCAGCCAAACCCGGACTTGGCGGTCCAGGAAATGCACCACCTCAGCGCCGCCAAGCCGCGAAGTCCGGACATCGCATCCCTGGCCCCGGCCCACCCGAAACCGACGGTCCGGGAAACGCACCACCTCGGCACCCCCAAGCCGCGAAGTCCGGACATCGCACCCGACGGACGCACCCCGGTGCGCGCAACGCTGGCGGGGAGTCAGCGGGTGAGGCTGTCGACGTAGTCCTGGTTGTCGGCGATCCAGGTCGCCACGACGGGGCCGTAATCGTCGCCGTCGTAGGCGCCGAACATGGCGTCCTCGAGCGAGTACAGCAGCTCGTTGTCCATGCGGAACTCCTCGAGCCACTCCGAGATCTCGGGGAACTCGTCGGCGAAGGAGGTCGACGCCACCGTGTGGATGCCCTCCGCGTCGCCGAGCAGACCGTCGGGGTCTTCCAGGTCCTTCAGCGGAAACGCGTTGTACGCCCAGTGCGGTCGCCACAGCGTGACGGCGACATCGCGCCCGGCGTCCGTCGCGGCCTGCAGCTCGGTGAGCATCGCGGGCGTCGACGACGTCACGAACTCCATGCCCTCGAGGCCGTACCCCGGGATCACGTCGTTCTGCGTGACGGTCACGAGCCCCGATCCGGCCTCGATCCCCACCAGGCGGTTGCCGAACACGTCGGCGTTGGCGGCGAGCTCGGTGAGCGAGTCGACGGGGGCGTCCTCGTTCACGGCGATCGTGAGCTTGGCCTCGTCGTTCCACGCGCCGAGGTCGACGAGCTGGTCGCCGTAGGTCTGCATGTAGTCGGCGTGCGTGAGCGGCAGCCACGTGTCGAGCGTCAGGTCGTAGTCGCCCTTCGCGATGCCGGTGTACGCGGCCGCGGGGTCTGCGTACTCCAGGTCGACGCTGTACCCCTTCTCCTCGAGCACCGCCTTCCACAGCTCGGACGCGGCGA
>DATEOM010000161.1:0-2033 GCA_035274105.1 Microbacterium sp. | reverse complement strand
GAGGTGATCGAGCAGCAGCGAGACGGAGAGGATCGCGGCCGTGGGATCGGCCTTCTGCTGTCCTGCGATGTCGGGCGCCGATCCGTGCACGGGCTCGAACATCGAGGGGAACGCGCCGTCGGGGTTGATGTTGCCCGAGGCGGCGAGGCCGATGCCACCGGTGACGGCGCCGGCCAGGTCGGTCAGGATGTCGCCGAAGAGGTTGTCGGTGACGATCACGTCGAAACGACCCGGGTTCGTGACCAGGAAGATGGTGGCCGCGTCGACGTGGAGATAGTCTACGGCGACGTCGGGGTGCTCCTGCGCCACCTCGTCGACGAGGCGCTTGTAGATACCGCCCGCGTGCACGAGCACGTTGGTCTTGTGCACCAGCGTGAGCTTCTTGCGGCGGCGCTCGGCCGCTTCGAACGCATACCGTACGACGCGCTCCACGCCGAAGGCGGTGTTCACGGAAGTCTCGTTCGCGACCTCGTGCGGCGTGCCCGTGCGGATCGAGCCGCCGTTGCCGACGTACGGTCCTTCGGTGCCTTCGCGCACCACGACGAAGTCGATGTCGCCGGGCTCGGCCAGCGGCCCCGGCACGCCCGGGTACAGCTTCGACGGACGCAGATTGACGTAGTGGTCGAGCTCGAACCGCAGCTTCAGCAGCAGGCCGCGCTCGATGTTCGCGTTCTTGAGCCGCGCGTCGCCGGGCACTCCCCCGACGGCGCCCAGCAGGATCGCATCGTGCGCCTTGATCGCGTCGAGGTCGTCGTCGGTCAGCGTGTCGCCGGTCTCGAGGAAACGGGCGGCACCCAGCGAGTACCGCGTCTTCTCGAAACGGATGCTGCCGCCCGCGGTTGCGGCGTCGAGCACCTTCTCCGCTTCGGCGATGACCTCCGGACCGATGCCGTCACCCGGGATGACGGCCAGCTTCACGACACGCGACATGGTGCTCCTACGACTTCTGGCGGGACCCTCCCAGGGTAGTGGCCGCGATGACCCCCGCGACGACCACGAGAGCAGCCCCGATGAGCGCCGTGACGGTCACGCCCGCGTCGAACGCGGTGGCAGCCGCCTCGAAGAGCGCTTCGCCGGTCGCCCCGCCGATCTGGTCCGCCGCGTGCACCGCACCCGCGAGCGTCTCGGACGCGGCTTCGGCCGCAGCATCCGTCACGCCGTCCGGCACGACGAGATTCGAGCGGTAGAGCGCGGTCAGGATGCCGCCCAGCACGGTCGTGCCGAGGACAGCGCCCAGCTCGTACGCGGTCTCGGAGACGGCGCTGGCGGCACCGGCCTTCGCCGGCGGTGCGCTCGAGAGCACCAGCTCGTTCGACACGGTCTCTGCCGCGCCGATGCCGATGCCGAGCGCGATGAACGCCGCGACGAGGGTGCCCACGCTGCCGGGCCCGGTGGCGAACGCCACCGCGACATAACCTGCGACCGAGAACACCAGGGCGACCGGCACCACGATGCGGGCAGGCCACTTCTTCGAGATCGGCACGACCGCGAGGCCCGCCAGGATCATCATCGCGAGTCCGGGGACGAGCGCGAGCCCCGCCTGCATCGGCGACAGCCCGACGATGAGCTGCAGGTGCTGCGCGACGAAGAACAGGAAGCCCACGAGGGCGATCACGCTCAGCAGGTTCACCAGCAGCGCGCCGCTGAACGTGCCGAGACCGAACAGCCGCATGTCGAGCATCGGGGTCTTGGCACGCAGCTGCCGGCGGACGAAGAGCACGCCGAAGCCGAGGCCGACGAGCATCGGCAGCCACGCCGCGATCGCGAACCCGTGCACCGCGAGCTCCTTGATGCCGTAGACGATCGGGATCATCGTCGCCATCGACAGCGCGATGCTGAGCGGATCGATCCGGCCCGGCTTCGGGTCGCGGCTCTCGGGCACGAGCAGCGGTGCGAGCACCAGCAGCGGGATGAGCACGGGCACCGACATGAGGAACACCGAGCCCCACGAGAAGTGCTCCAGCAGCAGCCCGCCGACGATCGGGCCGAGCGCGGCGCCGGCGGAGAACATCGACGCCCACACGGCGATCGCG
>DATEOM010000160.1:0-2510 GCA_035274105.1 Microbacterium sp. | reverse complement strand
CGACCTTCTGGAAGCGCTGCGCGACCTCGGTGAGGTGGCCGCCGATCCGCACCAGCGGGTTGAACGAGGTCATCGGGTCCTGGAAGACCATCGCCGCGGGCAGGCGCCGGCGCGACGACGTGACGTCCTCGCCGTCGAGCACCACGCGACGCCATTCCCGGTTCGCGCCGTCGGGGAGGATCCCCATGAGCGCGCGCAGCAGCATCGTCTTGCCCGAGCCCGACTCGCCCACGATGCCCACCACGCGTCCGCGAGGGACCTCGAACGACACGTCGTCGAGCACCGTCACCAGGCCGCCGGTGCGGCCGGGCAGGTCGACGTCGAGTCCGTCGACGCTGAGCAGCACGTCGGCGGGTCCCGTTCGCAGGCTCTGGGTCGCAGCATCCGTCATGACGCTCCTCCTTCGCTGACCGACTGGCGCAGCGCGTCGCCCAGCACGTTGAACGACAGCACGGTGAGCAGGATCAGCACCCCGGGGATGAGCGCGAGGTACGGCGCGGTCTGCAGGCTCCCCTGCGCGCTTTCGAGGAGACTCCCCCACGACGCCATGGGCGGCTGGATGCCCAGCCCGAGGAAGCTCAGCGCCGACTCGGTCAGGATGGCGGTCGAGATGCTCGCGGTCGCGGCGACGATGATCGTCGGCGCCGCGTCGGGGATGACGTGGCGCCACATCACGAGCTCGCGCCGCACGCCCACGTACTGCGCGTAGCGGACGAAGGCGCGCTCGCGGAGCGTGAGCGTCTCGGCGCGCACCAGGCGGGCGGTGGCCATCCACGAGAACACGCCGATCACGAAGATGATCGTCCAGAGTCCCGGTCGGAGGAAGACGCTCGCGACGATGACGAGCACCATCCACGGGATCGACGACAGGAAATCGACGAACCGCATGAGGGCGTCGTCGACGCGCCCGCCGGCGTATCCCGCGATGAGGCCCACCGCGACGCCGATCGCGGTGGCGGCGGCCATCGCGAGGATGCCGACGGTCAGCGAGATGCGGCCGCCGTACACGACGCGCGAGAAGTAATCGCGCCCGAGCTCGTCGGTGCCGAACCAGTGAGCGGCGCTCGGCGGTTGCCAGCGGATCGCGAGGTCGGTGGTCGTCGGATCGAGCGGCAGCAGCGGCGCGAGCAGCGCGATCACGCCGACGACGGCCAGGAACGCGATGGCGAGGAGGGCCGAGACCGAGCGGAACGACCGCGTGCGATGCACGAGCGTGGTCGCGTCGACCACGGCGGCGACGTTCGGGGTGGTGGTCGTGGTCATGAGCCCGCTCCGATCCGGATGCGCGGGTCGACGACGACGTAGAGCACGTCGGCGATGAGGTTGCCGACGATCACGAGCACCGCCGACAGCAGCAGCACCGCGAGCACGACCGGGTAGTCGAGGCTGCGGGTCGCCGTGAGGAAGTAGGGGCCGATCCCCGGCCAGCCGAAGATCGACTCGGTCACGATGGCGCCGGTGACGAGGATCGGCAGGGCGAGGCCGAGCTGCGTGATGATTGGGAGCATGACGTTGCGGCCGACGTGGCGCGTCAGCACCTGGCGGCGGCTGGCGCCGAAGCCGCGCTGCACGAGCACGTAGTCCTGCGAGAACTGGCTGATCGTCGCCGAACGCACGTAACGGGCGAGCTCGGGGAAGAAGGCGACCAAGAGCACCAGGAACGGCATGACGAAATGCAGCAGGAAGTCGACAGGGTCGCCCTGCTTGCCCACCGAGTGCATGCCGATGATCGGGAACCATCGCAGCTGGTACCCGAACACGTAGATCACGAGCAGCGCGAACCAGAACGACGGCGTCGCGATGCCGATGCCGGCGAGTCCGTCGATCGCCTTGTCGACGACGGTGCCGCGGCGTGAGCCGGCGATCAGGCCCAGCACGATCGCGAGCACGAGCGCCACGATGTAGGCGGGAGCCACGAGCATGATCGTGTTCGGGATGCGCGCGGCCAGCTCCTCGGCGATCGAGTGCCGGCTCGCGAGCGAGTAGCCGAAGTCGCCCTGCAGCACGTTGGTCAGCCACAGACCGTACTGCACCACGATGGGCTGGTCGAGGCCGTACCGCTCGCGCATGGCGGCCTTGGTCTCGTCCGACATCTGCGGCGTCGTGATGGTGTCGACGACGTCGTACGGCGCCGCGTGCAGCAGCGCGAAGACGACGAACGTCACGAGCAGCAGCATCGGCACGACCTGCAGCAGGCGGCGGAGGATGTAGACCGCCATCGTTCTCCTTTCACGGACGGATGCTGCGCCGCAGCGCCCGCCGGACACACGACGACGTCACGGGCACCCGGTGAGGGGTGCCCGTGACGTCGGTGACTCACTGCTCGGTGAGGAGCCCGAAGTTCTCGAACGTGTAGATCGGGACGAGCTTGGCGTCTTCGACGCCGCCGATCCGCGGGTTCACGGCGAGGATCTTGAGGTTGTCGGCGAGCGGGAAGACCACCGCGTCCTCGGCGATCTGCGCCTGCAGGTCGGCGTAGATCGCCGTGCGCGCCTCGGGGTCGAGCTCGA
>DATEOM010000159.1:0-3087 GCA_035274105.1 Microbacterium sp. | reverse complement strand
TCCGCGTCGAGCGTCAGCGTCTGCGCGACCGGCGTGGCCGATCCCGTCGACGTGGCGTTCTTCGTGGTCTCGGTGCCCGCGGCCTTCACCTTGGAGTAGACGTTGGTCGTCAGCCCCGCACGCGGCGCCTGGACGGCGACGATGTTGTACGAGCCCGCGGGCAGTGTCAGGTGGTACGTGACCGGCTTGTTGTAGTCGGCACCCACGTACGACGAGCCCCAGTCCCCCGGCGTTCCCGCCGCGATCGTGGTCGTCGCGGTCGAGTAGCCCCACGTCTCGCCGGCCGTCGTGCCGTCCCACTTCTGGTCGCTGGTGTCGTTGAGCAGATGGGGAGTGGATGCTGCGACCCCGGTGTACACCGATCCCGCCGGCGCACCTGACGCGCCCGAGTCGATGAAGTAGTCGAGGTCGGCCGGAACGACGAGCACCGTGGCGCTGAAGCGCTGGTACAGGCCCGACGACAGCTTCTCGGTGGATCGACCGCTCGCCAGGAACGTGCCGAGCTCGGCGACGCTCTTCACGCTCGCCGTCGACGCCAGGCTCCAAGTGACCTTCGCATCCGTGCCGGCGAGGTCGAGCTTCGCGGGCAGCGTGCGGTCGGTCGACGTGACGGTCACGACGCCCAGGTCGAGCACGTCGGGGCTGACGTCCTTCGGCGTGAGGCCGTCCGCTGCCGCCGTCAAGCGAGCCGCGAGCGCCACCGCACCCTCGGTGTCGAGGCCGTACGCCGCCGGGTCGTCGAGCGCCGCGGTCGCGTTCGCCTTCACCGCCGCGAACACCGCCCACGTCTCGGCGCTGTACTCGCTCTCCTCGAGTCCCTTCACGGCGTCCGCCGCCGCGGCGAGCGCGGTGGTGTCGGCCTTCGCCGAATCGGCCGTCGCGGTGACCACGCCGACGGCGTCGACGTTGATCGAGGCGTCGTTCGCGGTCTTGATGATGACCGTGTGCGCTCCGTCCGACAGGCCGCGCAGGATGAACGTGGTGCGCTCACTGCCGGCGGCGAACGTCGGCGCCGCCGCCGCGACCTGCACGCCGTCGACGATCACGTCGAGCGTCGTCGTGCCGGCGTTGGTGCCGATGATGTCGAGGCCCGTGCCGGTGAACGAGTACGTCATCGCGGCGCCCCTGGCGGTGCTCTTCGACGCGGTGCGCTGCCACTCGAACATGCCCTGGCCGTTGACGTGGCTCCAGTTCTTGTCGAACTGCAGCACGGGAACCGAGCGGTCGGACCAGCTGGTCTGGTGCATCCCGTCGATCATCGCGGCGTAGTACGGCGTGAAGCCGGGCACCGTCTCGATCTTCAGGTTGTCGAACTGCACGAAATTGAAGCTCGAGCCCAGCTGGATCCGGCCGGTCGCCTGGGGCGCAGCATCCGTGTACGACGCGATCTCCACGCCGTTGACGGAAGCCGTGTACACCGACCCGGCCACCTTCACCGCGATGTTGTTCCACACGCCCGCGCCCGTCTGGAAGGCCGCAGCGGCGTTGCCCGCCACCGTGCCCGTCGAGAGCGTCGCGCCGAAGCGCATGAAGGTCCACGCGCCGGTCGGGTCGATCTTCAGCTCCGCGGCCGACACGCTCTGGCCGTTGGCCGTGCCGCCCTGCTCGCGCGCGCCGATCGTCGCATACTGCGATCCGGATGCCTCGAACAGCACGTCCGCCGAGACGGTGTAATTCGCCCAGCGGGCGTCGCCGATCGTGGTCTTCGGGTCGCCGCCGTTCCACGCGCCGCCGGCCATCCCCGGCCCCACCTGCTGGCGGAGCACGCGGTCGCGGGCGGCGTCGGCGGTCGCGACCGACTCGAACGCGCCGTTGGTGTCGTTCGTGTAGCGCGGCGTGGCGCCGTTGTCCTCGTTCTGCACCGCGGGCGTGCCGGCGGGCTTCGCCTGGTTGCCCCGGGTGTCGAGGAAGGTCTTTTTCCCGTCGCTCAGCTGCCCCGTCGCGGGGTCGTAGTCCTTGATGTTCCCCTGTTCGGCGTAGTCGAAGTCGTCGGCGTACAGGAACGCGTCGTCGGTCACGCCGTTGACGTTGCCGCTCGCGTCGGTGTCGAGCACGTCCCGGCCGCCGTCGGCGTCGGTGTACTCCTTGGAGGTCGGCAGGGCGCTGCCGTAGCCGTCCTTCGCGGCGAGCGCGCCGCCCGCACCCGCCGTGGCGTGGTCGAGCGTCGTGAAGGTGGCCGCCGACCACGGCTTGACCGTGACCGTGTACGTGCCGTCGGCCGCGGGCGTGACCTCGCCGACGGGCTTCAGATAGTTCGCGTCGTACGCCTGCCCGGCGTCCGCTGCGCGGGTCTCCCAGACCTCACCGGTCCGGTCGTCGCCGAGGTTCAGGTCGGTGGCGACGATGCGGTAGGTCTTCGTGAACTTCGAGTCGTTGATGATGACGGTCGAGAAGTCTGATGCGTCGGGCGCCGCGAGCGTCGTGTACGACGCCCCGCCGGCACGCGCGCCGCCCGGCGGGTTGCCCGTGCCGAGCTCGCTGCCCGACGCCTTCGGGATCGCGCGCCAGATGCCGGCGGTGTTGTCGGCGTTCTCCCACCCGAGCTTCGCGAACTGCGTGAAGTGCTCGATCACGGCGAGACCGCCGTCGTAGTACGTCCAGCCCGACCACGGGTCGCGCGCGTTGACGAGCTCCTTCGACGAGTACTGGAACCCGTCGTAGAACGAGCCGATCGCGGGCTGGAAGATGTTCATGGTGCGCCGCGACGCGTGGAAGCCGGTCGTGACCCAGTTGCCCATCTCGAGCGCGCTGTTGGTGCCGCCGAACTGCGTGCCGGAGCCGCCCTGCTCGTCGCTCGCGTTGTTGTTCGGACGGTCGGCCGAGCTCGAGAAGGTCGACTGGCCCTCCGAGTTCCAGACCTCCTTGTCGAGATGCTCGGCGATCTTCTTCATGTTGCCGGCGCTGTCGTCGGCGCTCGAGTAGTGGAACCCGACCACGTCGACGGCGTCGCGGCGGACCATGAACATCTTCCAGCCCGCGATCGGATCGTTCTACGACGGCTTCCAGTACTCCTCGAAGGAGCTCGTGAACGCGCGCGAGCCGTGGTCGGGATGGATCTCCTACGACGGCGGGCTCGCCGTCCTCGAG
>DATEOM010000158.1:0-2664 GCA_035274105.1 Microbacterium sp. | reverse complement strand
CCGTCGGCGACGTCAAGGCCGCGATGCAGGCCGACGGGATCGCCGTGCGGGAGGTGGCGGCATGACCGCGACGCTCGACGAGCGCATCGCCCGCGTCACCTTCAACGGCGACGGCCTCGTCGCCGCGGTCATCCAGCAATGGGACACCCGCGAAGTGCTGATGCTCGGATGGATGGATGCTGAGGCCCTCCGCCGCACGCTCACAGAAGGCCGCGTCACCTTCTGGTCGCGCTCGCGCCAGGAGTACTGGCGCAAGGGCGACACGTCCGGTCACATCCAGCTGGTGCGCGCGGCGAGCCTCGACTGCGACGGCGACACGATCCTGGTCGAGGTCGAGCAGATCGGCGCCGCGTGCCACACCGGCACCCGCACCTGCTTCGACGGACGCGACCTCGGCGCCGTGCGCGGACCGGAGCCCGACGCGTGATCCGCAGGGCGCGACTGCTCTCCGTCGTCATCGTCGTGCTCTGCGGCGCACTCGGCGTGATCTCGTCGACGCAGACCTGGCTGACCGTCGAACTGGAGGACGCCGCGCACCACATCCTCGATGTGCCCGGCGCGGCGGCGGTGCCGGTCCTGGCGCCGCTGAGCCTCGCCGTGCTGGCGCTCGGGGCCGCACTGTCGATCGTCGGACTCGTGCTGCGCTACGTCTTCGGCGCGCTGGCGTTCTTCATCGGCGCCGTCCTCGCCTGGCTGACCGCCCGAGTGGTGTTCGAGCATCCGGTCTCCGCCGTCGCGTCGGTCGTGACCGAGTCGACGGGCATCGCGGGCGAGGAGTCGGTCGCGACGCTCGTCGCATCCATCGACGCCACCGCGTGGCCGGCCGTGACCCTGGTGGTCTGGGCGGTGCTCGTCGCGGCGGGCGTCTTCGTGCTCGTGACGGCGCACTCCTGGTCCCGCACGGGGCGGCGCTACCGCACGGACGAGGCCGCCAAAGCGGCCCCGGCCGCCGATTCGACCGCGCGCGCCGGCGACGGCCCGCGCCCCCACGACGCGGCCGGATCGCGCGCCATCGACGACTGGGACGACCTGTCGCGTGGCGAGGATCCGACCGCCTGACCGCTAGACTGACGGCATCCCGCCCAGGCTTCACGAGGAGATATCCATGAGCAACAACATCGGCGACCCCGGCCACGGACACTCGCCCGCAGCCTGGACGGCCGTCGTGATCATGCTCATCGCGGTCTCGATCGGCACCTTCTTTTTCTTCCTGGACATGCCCATCTACGTCTGGGCGTCGGCAGGTCTTCTGCTGATCGGCCTTCTCGTGGGCTGGATCATGAAGCGCGCCGGCTACGGCGTCGGCGGCTCCAAGGTCACGGCGAAAGAGCACTGAGCATGCTCGCCGACCTCACGGCCGGCGCGGTGGAGGATGCCGAGGCACGCGCCTCGGTGCGCCCTCTGGCAGAGGTCGAGTCCGCTGCCCTGGCGCAGCGTCCCGCTCTCGACGTCCTCGCCGCGCTCGCCCCGTCCGACCGCGTGAAGATCATCGCCGAGGTCAAGCGCGCGAGCCCGTCGCGCGGCGACCTCGCAGCGATCCCCGACCCGGCCCTGCAGGCCCGCCGCTACGAAGAGGGCGGGGCATCCGCCATCTCGGTCCTCACCGAGGGCCGCAAGTTCAAGGGCAGCCTCGCCGATCTGGAGGCCGTGAAAGCCGCGGTGACGCTCCCGGTGCTGCGCAAGGACTTCATCGCGAACGAGTATCAGGTGCTGGAGGCGCGTGCGTCCGGCGCCGACCTGGTCCTCCTCATCGTGGCCGCCCTCGATCAGGACGCACTTGCGCGCCTCTACGCGTTCACGCGCGAGCTGGGCATGACGGCGCTCGTCGAGACGCATTCGGCCGACGAGGTCGACCGCGCCGTCGACCTCGGGGCAGAGCTCATCGGGGTCAACGCGCGCGACCTGTCGACCTTCCAGCTCGACCGCGACCTGTTCGGCCGCCTCGCCGATCGCATTCCGGCTGGGACGATCAAGATCGCCGAGTCGGCGGTGCTGGCACCCGAAGACGTCGCGCACTACCGCGGCGCGGGCGCGGACGTCGTGCTCATCGGCGAGGCCCTCGTCACGAACGACCCCGTATCCACTTTGCGCGCATTCCTGGAGGCAGGCGCATGAGTCTTCGTGAGGCTCCCGGGCCGCTGTTCGGCGAGTTCGGCGGGCGTTTCATGCCCGAATCGCTCATCGCCGCGATCTACGAGCTGACCGCCGAGTACGAGGCCGCCAAGGCAGACCCCGCGTTCGGGGCGGAGTACGTCCGCCTGCTGCACTCGTACGCCGGCCGGCCGTCGCCCATCACCGAGGTGGCGCGGTTCGCCGAGCACGCCGGGGGAGCGCGCGTCTTCCTCAAGCGCGAGGACCTCAACCACACCGGCTCGCACAAGATCAACAACGTGCTCGGCCAGGCGCTGCTCACCCAGCGCCTCGGCAAGACCCGCGTGATCGCCGAGACCGGCGCCGGCCAGCACGGCGTCGCGACCGCGGCCGCGTGCGCGCGCGTCGGATTGCCCTGCACCGTGTACATGGGCGAGGTCGACACCGAGCGACAGGCGCTCAACGTGGCCCGGATGCGGCTCCTCGGCGCCGAGGTCATCCCCGTGAAGACCGGATCGCGCACACTCAAAGACGCCATCAACGACGCATATCGCGACTGGGTCGCGAGCGTCG
>DATEOM010000157.1:0-2007 GCA_035274105.1 Microbacterium sp. | reverse complement strand
CCGAACTCCTCGGCGTTCGAGACCGTGGCCGACAGGGAGATCAGCCGCACGCTCGGGGCGAGGTGGATGATGACTTCTTCCCACACCGCGCCGCGGAACCGGTCGGCGAGGTAGTGCACCTCGTCCATGACCACGTAACGGAGGCCGCGCAGCGCCGGGGAGTCGGCGTACAGCATGTTGCGCAGCACCTCGGTCGTCATGACGACGATGCGCGCGTTGCCGTTGATGTTGGTGTCGCCGGTGAGGAGGCCGACCTCATCGGCACCGTAGACGTCCTGGAGTTCGCGGAACTTCTGGTTCGAGAGCGCCTTCATCGGGGTCGTGTAGAACGCCTTGTCGCCCGGTTCGCGCATCGCGAGGTGCACGGCGAACTCGCCGACGATCGTCTTGCCCGCGCCGGTGGGCGCGGCGACCAGGACGCTGCGCCCCTCCTCGAGGGCGCGGCATCCTTCGATCTGGAACGGATCGAGCGTGAAGCGCTGGGACGCGGCGAAGGCCGCCGTGATCGGGTGGGTCCGATCAAGGCGCGCGGACGCGCTCGCGCGCGCGTAGCGGTCGGCGGGAGCGGGCTCGCTCACGAAACCTCGGGCGGCAGAAGGCCGGCTGCGCGGTCCCGCTTGGCCTTGCGGCGGTCGAACAGCATCGAGAGGCCGACGGCGGCGAAGTACAGCACGCAGAGGATGCCGGCGAGCAGCAGCATCGACGTGACATCGGCGGCGGGGGTCGCGGCGGCGGCGAACACGGTGATCACGATGATGGCGACGCGCCACCCCTTGAGGATGCCGCGACCCGACACGACGCCGGCGAGGTTCAGCGCGACCAGGAAAACGGGCGTCACGAACGAGATGCCGATCACCAGCAGCAGCTTGAACACGAAGTCGTAGTACGTGGCGTAGTCGTAGAACTGCGCCACGCCCTGGTCGTTCGGCACGAAGTTGGCCATGAGCACGACCATGTGGGGCATGATCAGCCAGCCGACGTACAGCCCGGCGATGAACAGCGGGATCGCGGCCCCGAGGAACCCGACCGTGTAGCTGACCTCTCTGCGCGTGAGGCCGGGCATGATGAACGCCCAGATCTGCCAGAGCCAGATCGGCGCCGAGATCAGCAGGCCGATCGCGAACGCGATCCGCATGTGCAGATCGAAGCCGCTCGAGACGGTCGTGAAGTTGAGGGCGATGTACTGGTCGCCCCGCTCGCTGGCGATCTGCACGATCGGCTGCGACAGCAGGTCGATGACCCAGCCGCTGATGATGAAGGCGACGACCATGCCGACCACCAGGCCGGCCGCGGCGATGAAGAACCGCCGCCGCAGCTCGCGCAGGTGCCCGCCGAGCGACATGCGCTTGTCGCGCCGAGGCTGCTCAGGCTCCTCGATGCGCGGGGGATCCGTGGTGACCACGGTGGGTCAGGATGACGGGTCTGCGGTGCTGCTCGAGCTCGCGGGGGTGTCGGCCTTGGGAGTCTCGGACGCCACGTTCTCGGCCTTCGGCTTCGCCGTGGAGTCGTCCTCCTTCATCGCCTTCATCTCGCCCTTGAAGACCCGGGCGGACTGACCGAGGCTCTTGGCCAGAGCCGGCAGTTTCGCGGCCCCGAACAGGAGCAGGATCACCGCGAGGATGATCAGAAGGTGCGGCCATCCGAATGCGCCCATGCGGAATCTCCTTGTCGGTGCGGATGTGCGTCCAGTGTAACCCGACGGCGCGGGCGAGTGACGGCCCTCACCGGTATTGCGCCAAGCCTGCTTCGGCCCAGTCCGCCACGGCGCGGCGTGCGGCGGCGGGTTCGAGCACCTCGACCAGTCCGCCGCGGCGCGCCGCGAGGCGGCGGAGGCTCAGTTCGTCGGCGACCCGCATCGTCGCGACCGTGACGCCGTCGGCGGTCTCGAGCGTCGCGCGATCGAGATAATCCCCCAGCAGGGGCGCGACGTCCTCCGCGAAGCGGATGCGCGCGACCACGGCCCCCGCATCGGTGTCGAACCAGTCCGGAGCCTGCTCGCCCGCGTGC
>DATEOM010000156.1:0-2008 GCA_035274105.1 Microbacterium sp. | reverse complement strand
CTCGAGACGGCCGCGCACGAGGTGCGAGGCGGCGGGAAGAACGCGGATACGGCGCGCGGCGCCACGGTACATCGCGCGCAGCAGCATCTTCACGGCGCCGGCAGCCGGCGTGGTGGCGACGACGCCGGGCACCCGCAGCGTCTCGGGCGAGTCGACCCCGATGCGCTTGAGGGGGATCCCGTGCCACAGCTGCACCACGAAGGCGCCGGAGACGGCGTAGCGGTTGACGTCCCCGAACCCGTGCGTGACGATCACCACGCGAGCGCGCGCGGTGCGCCAGAGCCCGCGCAGGGAGCGCTTCGGCACGACACGGATGCCGCGGGTCGCAGCATCCGTCGCCTCCCGCTTCGACGCGACCAGCCACACGGGACTGCGTCCGTCGGCGGCGGCCGCCTCCCAGAGCGCCAGCGCCCCGTCGCCGATGCCGACCGCGCAGCCGATCACCCACTCGTCGCGCGAGCGCGGCACCACGAGGGTGAGGAGGCGTCCCGCGGCGTACAGCGGAATCGTCGCGAGCTTTCGGGCGTTCCCCGCGCCGAACGAGAAGGACGCCATTCCGCGAGCCTACCTGCTTGCGGAATGGCGTCCCTGGGACCTGTGGACTGGTTACTGGAGCGAGCCCAGCGTGACCTCGACGGTCTGCGTCCTGCCGTCGCGGACGTACGTCACCTCGGCGTCGCTTCCGGCCGCCGCGGCGCGCACCTGCGCCGTGAGGTCGGTCGCGTCGGTGACGGGCACATCGTTGAAGGCGGTGACGATGTCGCCCTCCTGCAGGCCCGCGCTCGCAGCGGCTCCGCCGTCGGTCACTGCGGCGATGTAGGCGCCGGTGATGGTGGAGTCCTCGACGGATGCCGCGGCCTGCACGTTCGCGCCGAGCAGGCCGTGCGTCGCCTCGCCGTTCTCGATGAGCTCGTCGGTGATGCGCTGGACGATGTCGGACGGGATCGAGAAGCCGACGCCGATCGAGCCCGAGCCGTCGGATGACGAGCCGCCCGCGGTCGCGATCGCCACGTTGATGCCGATCAGTTTGCCGTCGGAGTCGACCAGCGCACCGCCGGAGTTGCCCGGGTTGATGGCCGCGTCGGTCTGGATCACCGAGATCGAGATGCTCTCGGTGGCGGTCGACTGCTGGTCGCCCTGACCGAAGTCGAAGCGGAACGGGCCCTCCTGGCTGTTCTGGTCCTGCTGGTCCTCGCTGTCGCCGCTGTCGCCCGAATCCGGCGCGGCCGACGACGCGATCGAGATCGAGCGGTTGAGCGCGCTCACGATGCCTTCGGTCACGGAGTTCGCGAGGCCGAGCGGCGCACCGACCGCGACCGTGGTGTCGCCGACGTTGAGCTTGCTCGAGTCGGCGATCTCGATCGGGGTGAGGTCCTCGGCATCCTTCAGCTTGATGACGGCGAGGTCGTACGTCGGATCGGTGCCGACGACCTCGGCGTCGTAGACACGGCCGTCCGAGGTGGTCACGCGGATCGCCGCGTCCCCGGTCGCACCGTCGAGGGTCACGACGTGGGTGTTCGTCACGACGTAGCCGTCCTCCGTGAGCACGACGCCCGAACCGGTGCCGGCGCCCGACGATCCGGTCGCCTCGATCGTGACGACGCTCGGCACGACCTTCGCGGCGATCGCGGTGGTCTGGTTGACCGAGTCGGTGTCGTTGACCGTGACCGTCGACGGGCCGGCGACAGGCGAAGCGCTGACGGGAGCGAACCAGGTGACGCCGGCATAAGCGCCGCCGAGGCCTGCCGCGCCGCCGACGATGGCGGCGGCGACGACGAGGCCGACGACCTTGCCGGCGCCGGAGGACTTCTTCGGCACCTTGGTGGTCGTGCCGGTGGGAGCCGCACCGGTGGGACCGGCGATCGGCAGCGTCGGCTGGGCGTCCGCGGGGTTCACGCCGAACGCGGCGCCGGGACCGGGCTGGCCCGCGTAGGAGTGGGGGTAGGGCGCGGGCTGACCGGCGTATCCCTGCGGAGGGGCGTACGAGTGCGCCCCTGCCGGGTAGCCG